>JAKSCY010000713.1 GCA_022360355.1 Chlorobiales bacterium | reverse complement strand
TTAAAGGCCGAGCTTGGCTTTAACTCCCCCCTGGCCAAGGCCTCCTTTAAAACCTCGGCCGCCTGGATCAGGGTCGGGGCTCCGCAGGGGAGGAGAATGTAGCTGATGGCCTCATAGATCTCCTCGTCCTTCAACCCGTGCTCATTGGCCCGGCCCAGGTGAAAGCGGAGGGCCCGGCCCTTGGCCAGGGCCGCGTAGACCCCGATCAGGATCAGTTCTATTATCCGGGCCGGAATCCCGGACCTGGCGGCCATCTGATCGATGAAGAGGCCATAAGCCTCAAGCAGATCCACCCCGGGGATCAAGCGGCCCCACTTGTCCCGGGTAAAGCTGACCACGTCAAAGCCCTGGGCGACCTGAGTCAGCAGAAAGACCTCGGCGATCTCCTGGTCGGTCAACCCTGCCTCCTTGGCCCGTTTGATGTGGATGGGCCCCCCGGCCTCCTCGTAGACGGCCGCCAGGATTCCCAGCCAGACAAACTCCTTGACCCGGTCCTCCAGAAACTTCTCCTTGAGGGTCAGGTGCTCGTAGACCTGGTCGTATTTCTCGAGCATGGCCGGGTCGGCAAAGCCGAAGAACTCGTGATGAGTCAGTAGATAGCCCCTCTTGCCCCTGACCTCCTCAAGGATCTCCCGGGTCTTTTTTTCAGCTCCCATTTCAGTCCCCCTTGTATACGTTTGGCCTTGGTCAAGAGGTTCTCTTTTTATGATGATAGCCCACAAAATTCTTGATCATCTCGGGATCATCAAAGCGGTCCGGGGGCGGGGCGTGGATGGCCAGGGCAATCACCGGTTGGTCGCCCACCACCTTGCAGCCGTGGGGCTGGTCAGGATGGTTGATGGTGATCATCCCCCCTTCCACCACCCGGCCATCCTCGTAGAGGAGCTTCCCTTGGAAGAGAAAGACTATCTCCTCATTGTCGTGGCGGCGGTAGTGCTCGGGCAGCTTGGTGCTGTCCACCCCGGGCTGCATCTCGGAGTAGTAGACCATCATCCGCTCGCCTCGGAAGAGGTACCTCCGCTTGAAGCCTGGTTCCTCCACCGGCTCCACGTCGGCGATCCTGATAACGTCCTGGGCCGGGTCGAAATCGGCCATAATTAAAGTCCTCCTTGGTCAGGGATTGGTAAAAAGGCTGAGCCTGGCCCCGGCTAGCGGCGGGCCAGAATCAATTTTTTCAGAAAGGGGGCGAGGAGCATGTAGGCGATGATGGCATAGATGACCAATGGGATCGGCCGGCTGAACAGGATCGCCGGGGAACCGCCCGAGTAGGCCAGGGACGATCTTAAATTGTCCTCCATGATCGGGCCCAGGACCACCCCCAATATCAGCGGGGCCAGGCCGTAGCCGTAGATTCTGAGGATGTATCCCACCAGCCCGAAGACGAGCATGACCCAAACGTCGAACATGTTGTTGTTGATCCCAAAGGTCCCCACGAAGCTGAAGACCACGATGGCCGGGACCATCAAGGCCGGCGAGGCCGTGGCCGTCCGGGCGATGTAGGGGGTCAGGATTATCCCGAAGATCAGGAGCATGATCTGGATGAAGACCGAACCGGTTAAAAGGCCGTAGACCACCTGGGGGTTATGTTGAAAGAGCATCGGCCCCGGGACCATGCCGTGTATGGTCAGGGCTCCCAGGAAAACGGCCGCGGTGGCGCTGCCGGGGATGC
>JAKSCY010000128.1 GCA_022360355.1 Chlorobiales bacterium | reverse complement strand
GAGAGCGTTTATGGCGAGAATCATCGAGGGATCCTATCGTGACACTCGATGATTTCTGGATTTTCAGCGCTTCAGCTGTCAAGGAGATCGGCAAGCATGCGGAGGTGTTCGTCAAAGTAGACAATGTCTTCGATAAAAAAGATGTTGTAGACGAGTACTTTATCGACGGAAGAGAATTCTTTGCAGGGGTAAGGGTGAACTTGTAACTGCCCAATTCCCTTGTGTTGCTGAAGTCCCGTGGAAGCTGCTTAACCACGGGACTTTTTTTCAGGATGCGGTGTTTTTCCCAAGAGGAATACAAGGCGTTTCCCTGCACTCCTGAACTTCTATGGTTATATGAGACAATTTGTGAAAATCACGCAGCAAGGTTTTGTAATGATCCATGGTGTTGGGGAAGTGGGTAACCAGGGAAATGATTGCGGCATAGTGATTTGCCCCGACCTTCCAGACATGGATGTCGGAAACCCTGTTGTCGGCATCGTTTTCAATAGCTTCCTGTATCGCTTGCTGGTAATCCTTTTCGATGCTCGCGTCGAGCAGTATCGGACCGGTTTCCCTCAACAGGCCATAGGCCCAGCGTGTGATGACCGCAGCTCCTACAATGCCCATCACCGGATCGAGCCAGTTCCATCCAACATATTTTCCTGCCAAAAGAGCGAAGATGGCAAGCAAAGAGGTCATGGCATCGGCAAGAACGTGCATATAGGCCGCACGGAGGTTGTGGTCGTGGTGATCATGGTCGTGATGGTGGGAGTGGCCGTGTTCATCCCTTAGCATGAAGGCGCTTATTACGTTGACAAGTAAGCCGATTCCTGCTACCGCAATAGCTTGATTGAAATGGATGGTCTCGGGATTCATGATTCTTTCCAGGGATTCCGCCACCATTACAAGCGCGACTACAGCCAATGCTACAGCACTGGAAAAACCGCCCAATACGGTTACCTTGCCGGTGCCGAACGTAAAAGCGGGATTGTTTTCATATTTCCTGGCGTATCGATAGGCAAAAATAGTGATCATGAACGCGGCTACGTGCGTCCCCATGTGCCATCCATCGGCAAGAAGAGCCATAGAGCCGTACAAACTGCCTGCGACGATCTCGGCTACCATGGTGACAGCTGTCAGGAGCAAGACGTAGCGTGTTCGTTGTTCTCCCTTGTCGTTTATCGTTGCAAAGTCATGGCTGTGTTTCCACCGTGTCAATGTATGTACATGCATGTTTGTATCCTTTTTAACTCATCAATATCCATTTTTTCAGGGTTTCGTTTCAGCTTGAATTTTTGCCGCATATTCTTTTGCCACATCGATAACCCATTGCTCCAGATCAGTATCGGGGAGAATGGCGTCCGGCTTATATGCCACTTTTTCCCGATGATGATCGATGGTGCTGATACCATTTCCAATGATATCGATCTGGAACTGTTCGCTGCTGGATACAAGAAGAGGAATGACAATCGCCCGTTTTTTCTTTTCCAGTATACGGTTCACTGCAGCGGTGGTCGAGTCGGGACTGTAATGAGCAATGTGTCCGCACCAGGCTGTGGTATAGTCGGTGATACCGGTTTCGTTGCAGACATACGTGGCGACGTTATCGAACAGTCCGTTCCACTGTTCATCAAACACCGTTGAGCCATAGCCGATGAGGACAAGGCCCTCTTCCTTTATTTCTCCGGAAAGGGCTCTGGTTCTCCTCAGGGTGTTTGTTTTCAGAAGGTCCGAAAAATCCAGAGAAGGTGCAAGGTGTGTCTTTGCGACCGGCACATACCGTTCGATGTTTTCGAGTTTCAGTTTTTCAAGGGATGCCGGGTTTTCTTTCTGCCCGATAATCGTGGGAATGTCGTCAAACATGTGGGTACCGATCGTCAGAAAAATCGGAATGATAACGATGTGCCGGTATTGCTCGCGGTCGAACCCTTTTAACGCGCTGGCTATTGATGGTTCGGCGTGCTCCATAAATGCTGTCCTGATACCGTCTATACCTTCAATAGCAAGAATCTCAGTTGACACGTTCTGTTCCAGTTCGATCAGGTTTGCCCTCCATCGTTCCGATCTGGAGCCATGGTTGAGCAGCAGCACTCCTATATTTTTTTCCTGTGAATGCCCAACGAGATCCTTTTCCGGCGTACTGCATCCTGTCAGGAGGATCAGCAGGACGACCATAAATTTTTGTGGGGGAAGAACTTTCCGGTATAATCTGTTTTTCATGGTATAGCCGTTATCTGTCTTGATATATCCGGAGGGGCATCAGAGGTTCTGGATGATAATGGCTGCAAGGGGAGGAACCAATCCGGTGGCAGCCAACCATTTGCCACGGCCTGAAAATCCATTGTTCCCGCGCAGCATGAACATTCCTGTTACTGCTATGACAATAAGCATGCCGGCAAAGATATCCGAGGCCCATTTCCACCATTCAATACTGTTACGGTGGAGAACATTGATCTGGTAAAACAGCGGTCTTCGTGAGATTTTTTCATATTCGCCGGTACCATCCTGCAGATTGACGAGAAGCGTTGCATCCTTGTAGTAGACCTTGACCTGTCTCTCTGAGGGAAAATCGTACAGCCTGAATGAATTTTCTCCCGCTCTGGAGCTGAATTCGGCAATAACCCTGTCAGAAATGTCACCCATCTCATAGCTTTGCCCAAAATCCAGGCTGGTTTTGTTGACGATGAAATCGGGATTCCATTCATCAATGTGGTTGAGGGCTATTCCGGACAGGCAATAAGCGATGATCAATCCGGCAAAAAAGTAGCCCAGGTCACGGTGCAGGATGTTATTGATTTTTCTAAACGATTCACGGTTTTTCTTAAACATTTTTTAGTTGTTTTGCCTGTTACTGATTTTGTCTGAATACTTGTTGCTGATATCGACAACCCATTGTTCGACATCAGGATCCGGCAGTATTGCATCCGGCTTGTAAAGCACCCTTTCGTTATGCTCCTTTATTTTTTCTATACCTCCTCCGATAATGCGGATCTGGAAATTTTCATCAAAAGCAACCAGGGAAGGGATGACGATCGCTGTTTTTTTCTTTTCAAGAATTCGGTTGATGGCTGTTGTTGTCGAGTCGGGAGCGTAGCGCACAATGTGTCCGCACCATCCTATGCTGTGTTCGCTGATGCCCGTCTCCCGGGTAATGTGCTCTGCAGTTTTTCTGAAAAGATCGCTCCATTCTTTTTCATAGGGTTCCGAACCATATCCTATGAGCACCAAGCCCTCTTCTTCCGGGTTTTTTGACAGGGCTTTTGTTCTTCGAAGGACATTGTTCCCAAGAGTTTTTCCAAAATCCAGAAGCGGGGTAATATGCACGTTTGCTTTCGGTGTATAGCGTTCGATGTTTTCAAGCCTCAGCATTTCAACCGATTCCGGGTTTTCCTTGAGACCTATAATGGTTGGTATGTCATCGAAAGAGTGAGAACTGACCGTCAGGAGAATAGGGACGATAATGACGTCTGAATATCCCTCCTCGTCGAATTCTTTCAGGCGGGTCGCTATTGAAGGTTCATGGTATTCCATGAATGCTGTTTTTGTACCGGCGATGTTCCCTTTTTCGAGGATTCTATCCTTGACGTTGCTTTCAAGTTCGAACAGCGTCTTTCGCCACGTTTCGGAGTGAGACCCGTGGCTGAGCAGTAAAACGCCGATTTTTTCATGTATAGGACTCTGCTGCACTGTCGGCTCATTCTGTGGGCCTCCGCATGCTCCCATCCAGAACATGCAGAAAAGTATGACGAGAGGTTTTTTAAAGAAAGTCTTGTGATTCATGGCTTTGTCGTTTTAACGTTGACCCTTTCATTAGCTGAAAATGTGATACTAATATAGGTATATGATATTAATTTTTATCTTGTCCAGATAAAAATATGCTTTTTCAACTGTCTTGTGCGAACGGGCATTTTTTTCTTTGGTTATTCCGCTTTATTTTTATTTTGACTCTTTATAAATAAATAGCGGGTGTGATTTTTTTAAAATTCAAGAAAAGCAGCAACATGATCTTGAAAAAACATGTAAAGCAGATATGTGCCGTCCTTGCACTGTGTGCAATCCCGTTTCAGGGGGGGATGGCCGATACTGTTACGGGCAAGGTTGTCAGCAACGGAGAGCCGGTTCCTTACGCCAATGTTAAGGTGAAAGGGACGGCTGTCGCTATAGCTGCCGACAGAAACGGAAGCTTCACGCTGACCGGTATTCCTTCAGGTTCCAGAGTCATCGAGGTTCGTGCCATGGGGTATGGCAGTGCGCAGAAAACGGTGAATGTGCTTGATGGTCAGACAGTGAAACTCGACTTCAATCTTTCAACAGCCGCTTTAAGGGCGGGTGAAATCGTTGTTACCGGATCCAGAGACGAAGTGCCGCGCAAGGAATCGCCGGTTATTGTCTCGACGGTCACGGCTGAAGAGCTTACCGAAGTGACAGGGTCGACAACTGTCGCCGAGGGACTGAATTTCGCGACCGGGCTCCGTATGGAGAACGACTGTCAGAACTGTGGTTTCAACCAGCTTCGCATGAACGGTCTGGAAGGTCCGTATTCACAGATACTGATTGACGGACGTGCGGTTTTCAGCGCAGTTGCCGGTGTTTACGGCCTCGAGCTTATACCAACCAACATGATCGAGCGCATCGAGGTTGTCCGTGGGGGCGGTTCTGCGCTTTATGGTAGTAATGCTATTGGCGGTACAGTCAACCTGATCCTGAAAGACCCGCTGGTCAATTCCTATGAGTTTTCAGGGTCATCCGGCTGGATAGGAGTCGGCGGGGATGAGTTCGGTGATGCAGCAAACGACTATACGGCAAACTTCAATGCTTCGGTGGTTGCAGACGACAATAAGATGGGTATGACCGTTTTCGGTTTCTACCGTGACCGTGACCCGTTTGACGCAAACGGTGATGGTTATTCAGAGATTGCCAAACTGAAAAACACTACCCTTGGTCTGAGGGCCTTCAAAAGAATCGGTGAGCGCGGCAAGTTGACTGCGGACTTGTTTGCCATCAATGAGGATCGTCGTGGCGGCAACAGGTTTGATGACATAGAGCATCAGGCAGACATAGCCGAATCGATCGAACATGAAATTATCAATGGTGCGTTGACCTACACCCAGTATTTCCGGGATTACGATAAGCTGATGGTGTATATCGCAGCACAGAACGTTGATCGCGGTACCTATTATGGTGCTGAGCAGCAGCTCGATGCATATGGTCAGACTGACAATCTCAGTCTGCAGATCGGCGGGCAGTACAAGGCGATTTTCGGCCCATCAGAGGTAATTCTCGGTGTCGAGAATAATCATGAAACGCTTGAAGACAGAAAGCTCGGCTATCTGGATGTTGAGACCATGACCAATGTGCCGGGTACCGTTATTACCGATCAGGAGAGTGATATTCTTGGTGTTTTTGGCCAGTATCAGTATACCTATGAAGATTTCAAGGCAACCCTTGGGCTTCGCTGGGATAACTACGATATAACCAACGCCATTAACCCGGGGGCGGACATTTCAGACGATATCCTGCTGCCAAGGGCAACCCTGCTGTATTCGATTACCGATGACCTTCAGGCCAGATTATCATATGGGGAAGGGTATCGTGCTCCACAGGTATTCAACGAAGATCTTCATATCGAAACTTCGGGATCGAGAAGGGTTACCTATGAGAATGCACCGGGTCTTGTTTCGGAAACCAGTGCAAGCTATATGGCTTCCCTTGATTTCGATACCTATCAGAACGGTGTCGATTACGGGGTGCTCGTTGAAGGATTCTATACACAGCTGGATGATCCGTTTTCTGTAGAAATCGGTGAGCCTGATGCGGAAGGCAATGTTGTCGCTACCCGTACCAATGCAGACGGTGCTGTTGTTCAGGGAGTCAATGTCGAAGCCCATCTCGTTCCTTCGGATATGCTTGCTTTCAAGGCTGGTTTCACCGTCCAGTCGAGCGAGTATGACGAGCCTCAGGACTTTGACGAAAAGAAGTTCTTCAGAACACCGGAAACATATGGATTCATGACTGTTGACTGGGAGCCGGTTGATAAGCTGGGTATTTCTCTGTCCGGTACATACACGGGTGAAATGCTGGTGCCGTATTATGGGCCGGAAATTCCCGATCCTGATGCTGGTGAGCTGAGGAAAAGCGATCCGTTCTTCGATATGGGCGTGAAAATACGCTATACGGTTCCGATTGACGACGCCGGTCTGCAGCTCTATGGCGGCGTGAAGAATATCTTCAACTCCTATCAGGACGACTTCGATTCGGGTATCCTGCGTGATCCGGGATATGTCTACGGTCCGATGTCGCCAAGGACCTACTATGTTGGGGTGAAGTTAGGGAATCTTCTTTAATGAAGGGGGAAGGCAACTTTGCAGGCGCCCGTTGTGACGGGCGCTGTTTTTAGGGAGTTTTTTTTAATGACCGATAATTAGTGTTTATGAAACAGGGATTATTTACAGCGATCCTGATCGTTGTCACGTACGCCGTCTCATTCGGGTTTTATGTCTGGATGGGCACAGCCCCCAAAGAGTCAATGTTTCACACGGTCTACGAAGGGGGATATGTCGTGACAGTGCTTGTTGCG
>JAKSCY010000569.1 GCA_022360355.1 Chlorobiales bacterium | reverse complement strand
TATCAAACGCATGGAGACCGGTTTGATATACAAAGCGTTGAAAGATGGTAACGTCGATGTGGGTCTTGTCTTTGCGACGGACGGACGCATCCCGGCATTTGACTTTGTTGTGCTCAAAGATACCAAGAATTACTTTCCGGCCTATGCCATAACGCCCACGGTTCGGAAAGAAACCTTGAAGGCACATCCGGAGCTGGCCGGGCATCTGAATAAATTGTCAAGCCTCATCGACGATGAGACCATGTCGAAATTGAACGCCCAAGTCGATGTGGAGAAAAAGTCGGTGACCGAGGTGGCGGGCGGCTTTTTAAAAGCAAAGGGCTTGAAGTAAATCAGAACAATACCCCGGCATGACGGTATCCCATTCGTCGTGCCGGATTGGGTTTGCAGCCATTCGGTTTACGATGTCTGTGCGCATTTACGGGCTGTTTGGCCCAATATAAACATCGTGCAGATTGGCCAGCGCAAGGTTTTAAACGGCTATGGGAGGCAACTGTGAATTCTTCTTCCAGGGGATCAAACCGCATCGCAACGGGCGGATGCCTGTGCGGAGCCGTCCGGTTCGAAATTTATGATACGTTGATGGATGTGATCAATTGTCACTGCAGCAAGTGCAGGCGGTTTCACGGGCATGTCTGCGCCTATACAGCAACGGATCGCGAAAACCTTGTCCTGGTACAATCTGAAACCTTGAAATGGTTTCACTCCACCACCGACGAGACCCCCAATGTGCATCGCGGTTTTTGCAGCCGGTGCGGGTCCAGCCTGTTTTGGGATCCCCGGGGCAAACCGCGTATTTCAATTGCCGCCGGGGCACTGGATTCCCCGTCCGGTCTCGAAACCCGCGGACATGTCTGGGTTTCCCAAAAAGGTGATTACTACAGCATCTCAGATGAATTGGTTCAACACGACGAGCGCTTCGCACGAGCGGATACATAGGAAGTATAAAAAACATGGGCTCAATGACCGACCACGCCATTGATTTTGCCTTGGGCACGCGTTGGCAGGACCTGCCCCCGCAAGTGCAGCATCAGACCAAAAGATGTCTTTTGGATACATTG
>JAKSCY010000203.1 GCA_022360355.1 Chlorobiales bacterium | reverse complement strand
TCTTTCAACTCCCGCTCTTTTTGCCGCATCGAACAATACAAGCGAGTTTCTGACAGCATCGGAATATGTGAACAGCTTGTGATTGAACCTCACCCAATAAGTATTGTAAAGAACTCTGACATCTTTGAGAGATTCTTCAAGTTTTTCGGGGGCATCAAAATTGAACGGATATACCTTTATTCTTTTTCCGAAAGGATTTTCCCGACTGACAGAATTTGTAAGCGTATGAACAGTGTATCCTTCTTCCAAAAGTTTCTGTGCGATATGTTTTCCGGAATATCCGAAAGCGCCTGTTACGGTATGAATCTGTCGTTCAGCATTATTCAAGTCTGTTTCCTTTCAGAACTTTACAAGCCCTATAGCCAATACATTGGTTGCATGTTCCAAAGATTATCTGCATAATGTCGCCCAGTGGGATTCTTTGCCGAAACGATTAACATTATATCACGGTTGCATGCCTTGAGCAAGCCCAGATTCCAGGAGATTCGCATGCTGCTACGGCCAAAGAAGCTGCTCGACCAAGTGCGCGATGCGATCCGTCTCAAGCGCTATGCCTACCGCTTGCCTACGGTCCTGACCCAAGAAAAAGTCTACCAAGTGATTGCCTAACTCGCTGGCCTCCACCGCCTGATTGTACAGCTTTTTTATGGCAGTGGTTTGCGTCTGATGGAATGCATGAGGCTGCGGGTCAAGGACCTAGATTTCGGCCAACGCCAGATTCTGGTCCGGGATGCCAAGGCCGGGGAGGCCTGGCTGTCCGCAGCCCTTTGGATTCACCAACTACTGGGGGTCGACCTGGACACGGGTGGAGACTCGATCACCTGGCGCTAAAGACGCCGGGCTCAGACCTGTCCTGGTGGACAGGATGCAAAGCTCCTTCAGGGCTGGCATCCAGCGCGCAGGGCTTTGCTTCTGAGCCATTGGGGTTGTGGGCCCCCGATGCTCGTGTACCGGTAATTGTTTTTAGACATTTTAAGGTTCAATATCGGGATGACCGGGATGATCGGGGCATCGGGAGATGGTAGTGTGCACCGGTCAGAAGCGCCGGTACTTGGATGGGGTGACGTGGTTTTGGCTCAAGGTAGGGCTGCTGGCGTAGAAGCGCTATCCCTCTATTCTTATTATAGTACGGATGTTCTATATTGTCAAGTTTGTGGAGAAGTGGGGTAAAAACGGTGAAAAAATAAGAATAATGCAATGCCAGCAGGAGGAAGAAAACTAGACCCTTGCTCGGGCCTGACTTTCGCCTGTCCAGCGGTTCTATTCGCGGGTCATAGCCGCTTTGTGCCAGCCATCGACCCGCGGGACTATGACCCACCCCCTCCACTGTGGTAACAAACCCCTGAGGTAGCCGTCCAAAGATAGGTAAAAATGACTATACAAATTGAGTAATTTTGCCGATGCGCGCCCCGCTACTTTGTGATACAATGATGATGACAACCCGATA
>JAKSCY010000027.1 GCA_022360355.1 Chlorobiales bacterium | reverse complement strand
TTTCGAGTCGATTTTTTTCATAACGGTGATTTTGTTAAGTTTCTTGTTACTGTCGAAATTGTCTTTTGAATAAATTGCTCCATCCGGCATGCGCGCTTTATCTTCGCTCAGAGCTGTCTGAGCAGCACTATTTGCATAAATCGTGACGAATTTTCCGTGAGGAGCTTGTCCGGGCATCATTAGATGGCCACCGGGAATAATATCCCACTTGGTATAGCCCTGTATTTCCATCCAGATTTCTTCTGCGATTTGGATTTGTTCTTCGCTATCCGAAACGAATGCTGAAAACAGAAGCAGAAGGGTACCCATGAACAAGACAGTAACATATTTCATAATGTATCAGTCCACCTATAACGATTTCTGCACAGGATACAATTGTAGAGAAAATCCCTCAAAGTCTGAATCCCTACAAATAAAAAACTATCCTGCGATATTTGGCCTATTCCATATTCGATAAAACAAACAGGCTGTCATATTCGGCCTGGCGGTGACACTCCTGACATTTCCTGAGATCACCCGCCGTCTGAACACTGCCGTCGAAGTCATATACAGCCCAGAACCACTTTTCCTCGGTTTTTCTCATCACCGTGATTTTCAATTGTTCCATCTCTTCGTTGAAATTTTCTCGAAGCAAAATGGCACCGTCCGGCATCACCTCAAATTGTTGATTAATTGCGTCCATCGTGATGTCGTTACCGTAAATCGATCCATAGTGGCCGTGCGGGTTACCTTTGCTTTCCTGATGTTTGGCAGTTCCGGGAATCAGTTCCCAATATCCGAAATGAGAGAATTCTTCATTCCAGAGGTCAATAGCCATTTGTTCAAAATCGGGGGTTTCTTTCGCGGCAGTTTCTGTTTCTTCTTTTGTTGTATTTTCCTGGGCCGGACATCCTGTCAATACACAGATACCTGCAACAAGTACCATAAAAAACAGTTTGAGTCTCATGCGCTCTCTCCTACTCCAGAAAATGAATATCTATTAATAATATAATTCACTTGCCTCACAAAGGATAGGTATCGCGTGCAGGAAGTTAATTTTCTGTAAAGAAAGAGCCGGGTTTGTGAAAATGAGAGTCGATTTCACCTGTTCTTTTTCCAACTGAACACTGAATCGTTCGGGGTCATGCTATGGCACTGAATACATTTCCCGGCGTCAAATCCGGTGATTTCCGGAATTCCTTCCGGTGAAAACTGGCTCCAGTACCATCTTCCCTTTATCTTCTTCATCGTCACAATATCGACTAATTCATTGTTCGCATCAAAGTTCTCTTTTGCCAGAATGGAACCGTCGGGCAAAACGCTGTTTTCATCGTTGATTGAATCGTTAGCTATCACATTTGCGCGGATGGTAGCCAATTCGCTATGCCACCCTTTTCCTTTCATCTTTTCACTTGTACCTGCCACCAATTGCCATTGCCTGAACGACTGCAGATCATTGTTCCACAGTTCCTCCGGGATACTGAGCTGCGACCTGGCTTGTTCGTTCGGCTCGGATTTCGACGATGCCCGGTCTTCATCAGGAGCGCATCCCGGAAAGAGATTGATGACCACCAGGGCTATTAAACATGAGTATTTGATAATTGTTCGTTGATTTGAGGGTCGCAACAAAACAGTACTACCTCCTTTCCATTTACAGATCAAAACGCATACCATCATATGCAATGTCAAAGCCTCTCGATCTGAGATTCTTTAACTTGATCCCGTCGGCCTCCAGCACGAGATTGCTACTGTTCAAATGTGTGAAGACAATCTGCGTTTTTCCATTTGCCGCGATATCGGAGAACCTGTTCATGCTCTCAACGATAGGGGGATGCGGGATTTTGCTCATATCCCTGCCGGGCAATTCGTCAGATGAGTAGAACGTCCCGTCAATCAAAGCAATATCCACCTTGCTGAGGATTTCTTCTATCGACGGCTTTAGCTGCTCCCAGCGATCGATGTCCGGCAAATACAGAATGCGCTTCTTTTTTCCTTTTGCGATAAATGCCAGGGTATCCGTATATTCTGCGCGGTGCGGTATCTCGATTACCTCAACCTGCAAATCCTTAGCCAGTTTGACTATATCCCCGGGTTTAATCTTTACCAATTTAA
>JAKSCY010000551.1 GCA_022360355.1 Chlorobiales bacterium | reverse complement strand
TGTGCTCTGGATCGGTACGGAGTCAGGACTTTATACCTTTGCGTTGGGGCGGGAACATTGGTCTTTCTATCGACACAATCCCCAGGACCCCAACAGTCTAGGACATGATCATATCTTTAGTATGGTGCCGGCCCCCTCTGGGGTGTTATGGCTGGCGACGCCGGCGGGATTCTATTGCTACGAAGATGACCGACAGACCTTTAGGGCCGTGTCGTGTGAAGCATTGGCGGGCGTACCCTGGGAGGATACTCCTGTCAATACCCTCTGCTGGGATAACCGCAAGTGTCTCTGGATCGGTACGCGTGGGCATGGGCTCTATATCTACGATCAGGCTGCCGGCACGCTCCAACATTGCCTCTACGATAGTGCCGATCCCCGGAGTTTGAGTTGGGATGTTGTGACCTCCTTATGCAACGATCGGGCCGGTAATGTCTGGATTGGTACTTACGGCCGGGGAGTAAACCTGTGGCATCCTGTGTTACAGCGTTTTCGCGCTTATGTTAACGAACCGCAAAATCCAGACAGTTTAGGGGTGGAGTCGGTTTTGTCCCTCTATGAGGATAAAGACGGCATGTTATGGGTAGCCGGGTATGGGGCTACGTCATTGGATATCATGGATCCCGGCACCGGGCATTGTGAGCATGTCGGTAAGACCGTGACGGAAGGGGAGGGGCATGTCCGGGTGATATGTGAAGACCGAACCAGTGAGGGGGAGTGTATTTGGCTCGGCGTGGAGAACAATCCCAAACAGCTCTTGTTGGTGGGCCGATCTTCTCGGCAGCGAATCAAGGCTTATGATCTTTGCCCCTTGGTACAAGGTCGGTCCGTGTTGATTGAAGCCCTCTGTATGGATGCTCAAGGATTTCTTTGGGCCGGTACTGATTTAGGACTATTCCGCTTTGATCCCCGTACTGAACAGTGGCTAACCCCGGCAGAGATTTCTATGCAGGTACCGGCATTGGAGCAGCAGTCCATCCCATCCCTCTATGCGGATAGTGACGGATTCCTATGGCTTGGTACGGGGCAGAAGGGGCTCCTTCAACTCGCCAATGAGCATGGGACGATTACCTGTCGGGCGGACTACCGGGGAGATTGGGAGAAAGGGTGTTTCGATAGGGTCGTTCGTATCGTGGAAGACCAGCAGCATCGGATATGGATCAGCACCAACGACGGTCTCCTCTGTTTGTTTCAAGACACCGGACAGTGGGTGCGTTACACCACGGCCCAAGGATTGGGCGCCGATGCAACGACCTGTTTGCTTGAGGATCAGCAGGGGCATGTGTGGGTTGGTTCGCTAAGGGGGGTGTCACGTTACGGTCTTGGTTCGTCGCCGGATCGACCTTTTACCCATTATCACATGACGGATGGACTCCATAGTAACGAGTTCTATCGAGCTGCCTGCCGGCTTGAGGAATCGGGCCGGTTGTGTTTTGGAG
>JAKSCY010000683.1 GCA_022360355.1 Chlorobiales bacterium | reverse complement strand
TCCTGAAGAGTACGACGTCAGGCTTCTGCCGGGGGTGAATATCGAGAGGATGAAACAGGACGGTCGCTATGTTGAAATCGGTCGTTTTATGATCAAGAGGGAGTTCAGGAAAAACCCCCGGATTGCGCTTCGTCTGATGCGAATGGCTACGGCAGAAGTTCTTGAAAGGGATTATACTCATTTTATTACAGATGTTTTTGAGGGCGAACCGAATTCTCCCCTGAAGTTTCATACAAGGGTTCTCGGGTTTGAAGTGATCGGAAAGCATCTGTTCGGCGACCTTAACTGCAGCTCCACCCGTATAATTCTAACGCTTGATATTCTGAAGGTGTACCGCCGGATCAGGAACAATCGAAGCAGGGTATACAGCGAGCTTACCGAAGGGATGCGGGGGATTCTTGACAGAAAACTTGCGGCGGCCGGCCCGCGACTATAGGATCACATAACAGGAGAGGCAGGCACGGCAAGGAGGTTTGCAAGCCTTAAAGCAGGAGAAGCATGCTGAAACTTGAGGAACTGAGAAAAGAGATCAAGGGTGAGATTTTTGTCCAGGAAGATATGGCAAAACACGATATCAAGAAGGTTACGGGAGTTGCCGATATCCTGGTAAAGCCGTCCGGGAAAAAAGATCTCGCAAAAGTTCTTCAACTGCTCAGGAAATCGCGTTTCCCTTACGTTGTCATCAACAGAAAAGGAAGGGTGCTTTTTCCGGAAGACCGCTATCACGGTGTGGTCATTGTGATGGACTGACAGGCCGCACTGTATTTCAGGGTGTATTGTTACAATATCTTTTCAGGTTCGTAACAGTTCCTTAACAATAGGAGTGGTAAATTAGCTTGCGATGACAGGCATATTCCTATAGTAGCTGTGTCTTGTGTTCCTTGCTATTTAAAAAACCAGAAAACATAACCTGCTTTATTATGAAAAAATTTTTAACACTGTTTGCTTTTCTGCTTGTTTCGGGGTGGAGCACTGCTCATGCCGTTGACTGGAACTGGAAAGGAGATGTCCGGTACCGTTACGAGTCTAAAATTAAATCCGATGATGACAATAGCAGAGACCGTCACCGTATCCGTGTTCGTTTAGGTGTTTATCCATGGATTACAGAAGAACTGAGTGCCGGTGTGCAGCTCTCGACAGCCGGTTCGGGAGATCCGGTTTCGCGTAACCAGACACTCGGTGATGGTTTCACTGCCAAGGATATCAACCTCAACGAAGCGTTCATTGACTACCATCCGATGTTTTTTGATGGTAAAGCCAATTTCCTTTTAGGTAAGAGGGCGGTTAAATCAACGCTTATCCGCGTCAATGATCTTGTCTGGGACAGCGATCTTACACTTGAAGGTATGAGTTTCCAGTTCGGCAAGAAAGGCAGCAAGCAGCGTTCAGGCCTGAATGCCGTTGTCGGTTACTACATTATTGATGAACTCAAGAAGAGCGAGAGTGATCCTTTCTTCTGGGCAGCTCAGCTCGCATATACCGGCCAGGCGGGAGATCTAGGATTTATGTTTGGAGCCGGTTATTATGATTATAACAATATTGCAGGCGCCGGAGATGATGTTTTAGGTGACTGGGCTGATGGTGAAGGTTTCTTCGGAAACTCCAACAGCGGTGGAGAATATGACTTCGACTATAACACTCTTGAGCTGTTTGCCAACGTAGGCGGTAAGTTCACCGGCAATCTTCCATGGAAGCTCTACGGTCAGTATGCCATGAACGTTGCCGACGGTGTCGAAGAAGATGACAAGGGTTATGTCATCGGTTTCAAGCTGGGCAAGGCCAAGAAAGTCGGGCAGTGGGAACTCGATGCCAATTACAGCTACATCGAAAAAGATGCCGTGCTTGGTGCATACACTGATTCCGACCGTTGGGGCGGCGGTACAGACGGTCAGGGTATCGAGATCGGCGGTAAATACCACCTTGTCCAGAACATGACGCTTGGTCTGAAGTATCTCGGCCATGAAATCGGTATTGACAGTGATGAAAATCTGCATGTGCTGCAAGCCGACATGGTTGTCAAGTTCTGATGTCTGAACAAGTTTTCGTGATTTGTGTTGCTGTTCTTTCTTCGTGAGATGAGTTCCAGGACTCATCGACTGTGCTGCTACCGCTTCTCCCCTGAGGGGAGAGGCGGTTATTTTTAAAAAAGCTTACAAGTCTTTGCTGTTTTTCAAACCTTTCAATCAAGAGTGATTTATTATGAACAAGATGAAAAAAATGCTGATGCTTGTTGCGGTTTTCTGCTTTGCCGCGGCAGGTCCTGTTCAGGCGGACAATATTGTTATGGACGGTTCAACGACTGTGGGTCCGATCGCCAAATCTTTTGCAGCTTATTTTACCAAGACAAAGGGTGTTGAGGTTTCCGTCAGTGAGTCAGGCAGCGGTAACGGCGCAAAAAGTCTTATCAACGGTGCCTGTGACATTGCCAACATGTCCCGCCCGATGAAAGAGAAAGAAGTAAATGCTGCAAAGGCTAAAGGTGTCAATCCTGTCGAGCATGTTGTTGCGCTTGATGGTCTTTCGATGATCGTGCATCCAAGCAACTATGTTGCTGCACTGAAAACCGACCAGATTCGCGACATTTATACCGGAAAAGTTACCAACTGGAGCAAGGTCGGCGGTCCTAACGCAAAGATCGTTGTGATCCAGCGCGAATCAAACAGCGGTACGCAGGACTCCTTCAAGAAGCTTGTTGTCGGCAAAGG
>JAKSCY010000810.1 GCA_022360355.1 Chlorobiales bacterium | reverse complement strand
GCGAGGCAGAGTATAGCCCGCGTGGCAAAAGAATACATTTGCGGGACTGAAAAATCGAGATCGACACACCTTCACGTGGAGATCCCTCTCACACGGAGGAGTGGGGCTTCCCTTTAATTGATGGACGGTAGTGACATGACAGACCCTATTGATGTTGCGGTGATCTTCGGAGCCATAGCTATAATAGTGACGACGTTTTTCGCTCTGTCCTTTTTGATTTCCTCGCTGTGGGAACACGAGAAAGTAGCTGCGCTGCGAAGCGTTTGGTTGCTCATCGGATTACTCGCTCTTACGACGTTGTACATCTATCTCGTACAAATTGGCATCTTTCATACCGGAGCCGGGGCGATGCTGCTTGCAGTCGGGATCGTGGTCGGTGTCGTGGCTGCTATTCTGATGGTAAGCCGGATCGGGACCAATTTCAGAGCGCTCCAGGGAACAAAGGGATTAATCGTCGGTGAAGTCAATCGAGTGGATGAACGCGATCAGGTGTTTGCCCGCAATCGGGCTCTGCGACCGGAGTCCAGAGAGTATGAAGAGTATTACAGGGCGCATCCCGAGCATGAAGAAGTGGACGCCAAGAGACGGGCGGTGGGAGGACCTTTGGGACAGCCTGGGAGAATAGACAGTCCCAATCAAGGGCCGAACGTCGCCGCCATTTTTGCTTCTCATAATACTCCAATGCATCTTTCAACTCCGGACAAAGTGAAGTATCCCGTAGATCCGGAAGTAAACCGATTTGGTTTGAGCCCTTCTCAAGCTTCTCTAAAAGTGAAAGGCTTCACTCAAGCCATCGGAGCCGATCTAGTAGGGATATCGGAGCTCAACCCCCTGTGGGTCTATTCGCACCGCGGGGAAATATTCAATGAAAATTGGGACGATTGGGGAACTGAGATCGCAATTGATCACAAGTATGTAATCGTGTTCGCCACCGAGATGTCTTTTCGATTGGTTCAAACAGCTCCTCATACATCAAGTAGTATTGCTACGATGCACAATTATGCCAAGGGAGCATATATCTCAACTCGTCTTGCAGCCTACATCTCGTACCTCGGCTACTCTGCCACGGCGCAGCATATGCGCCACTTTGATCTGCTCACGGTTCCGGCCGCGGTTGATGCCGGTTTGGGAGAGCTCGGCCGACATGGGTATCTCATTACGAAGGAGTTCGGGTCACGGTGCAGGCTGGCCGCGGTCACAACTAATCTGCCTCTCGAACCGGACGAGCCGGTGGACCTAGGGGTAGAGGATTTCTGCGACTACTGCAAGAAATGCGCAAGCTGTTGTCCTTCAAGATCGATTTCCTTGGGAGAGCTTGAAGAAGTTAATGGGACGCGCCGCTGGCGATTCAATGCCGAAACTTGTTTCGACTATTGGGGTAAGGTCGGC
>JAKSCY010000071.1 GCA_022360355.1 Chlorobiales bacterium | reverse complement strand
GGTTCCAAAAGCAAGGTTCATTACATACGCTTTGAAATATACCCGTGGAACCCAGATCTTCGATCCTCAGGTTATCTATAGCAAGGTAACGGCGGTTGAGCTTGAGCTTCATGAGCCTGAGGTTATGCACATGGACGGTGAAGTGTTTGAAGATATGTGTGGAAAAATCAGAATTGAAAGTGTGCCGGCTTCCATAAAAATACTCCGTTAAGAATAACTGAAACGACCCACACGATATGCAGATCGTCATATTCGAAGATGAGATGGTTCAGGAGTTTCAGCCGCTGGTGCATTTCAAGCCTGTTTACGGTCTTTATACCGGATGCAGGACCATTTTGCAGAAGTTTCGCTTCCACCTTGGGTCCGATGTTGCTTTTTCCTGTCATCTTCGGCGGTATCTGGAACCGGTTTACCGTGAACACCTTCCTGTGTTTCGTCACAAGGGAGGTATGGAGGATGATATTCTTCTGGTAAACGGAAGGTTGTTGTGCGATAAAAGGGCTGCAGATCTTATGGTACACAATCCGCCTGCTCCCGGACAGTGTTTACTTCAAGGTGACGACCTGGTTTTTGCGAGGGGAAGTGCGGCAAGTGTTGCGGCTCCCGACAAGCTTCTACCTGATTATATCGATACGGAACGATTGATCTCGGAGTCTGAGATAATCAAGTCGGAAGGTTTCAGGCTGCTGCGAAATATCTGGGACCCGGTTGCCTTTCATCCCGGAGAACTTGAGCGTGAAGCGGAAACACTTGAACTGGGCAGGATCTCCGGCAGGGTATCTCCTCGTGCCGGACTGGAGAACCCCGGAAACATATTTGTCGGAGAGGGGGCTGTAATCAAGCCGGGAGCTGTTCTGGACGCGGAAACAGGCTTTGTTTTTGTGAGTCCCGGTGTGGTAGTAGAGCCTCTTGCTGTTCTTGCAACAAATGTTTTTCTCGGTGAGTCGGTATGCGTGAGGGCCGGAGCGAACCTGCACAGTAATGTTGTTGTCGGGAGTGTTTCCAGAACGGGAGGAGAAATAGAGGATTCCATTATCGAGCCTTATGTTAACAAGCAGCATGATGGTTTTCTCGGTCACTCCTATATATCTTCATGGTGTAACCTTGGAGCGGGTACCAACACTTCGGATTTGAGGAACAATTACGGGAAAGTCAGGCTCATGATCGAAAACAGGGAGATCCGAACCGGTGAGCAGTTTCTCGGGTTACTGATGGGAGAGCATACCAAATGCTCGATTAATTCAATGTTCAATACCGGCACCGTTGCCGGTACTTCTGCCAATATTTTCGGCAACGGATTTCCTCCAAAATACATACCTTCCTTTTCATGGGGAGGTCCGGGGGCAGGTGTTCAGCACTATGATACGGAAAAGGCTCTCGAGACCGCGCGGATTGTCATGGCCCGCAGAAATATAAAGATGAGTGCAGCGTATGAGGCAATGTTCCGTTATGTTGCAACCCTTGAGCAGGGAGGAAAAGCGTCAGTGTGATTGTAAGAGGTAACAGGTCCACATTTTTTTATAACCCACATACCATCAATGGTCCTTGTAATAGACAACTACGACTCCTTTACCTATAATCTCGTACAGTATATGGGTGAGCTGGGAGCGCATGTGGAGGTTGTTCGTAATGACGAAATTCAGGTAGAGGATGTTCTTGACCGAAAGCCTGAAAAAATTGTGATTTCACCGGGGCCCGGCACACCTGAAGATGCGGGTATATCGGTCTCTCTGATCAGGTCTGTTCAGGGCAGCATACCGCTTCTCGGTGTTTGTTTGGGGCACCAGGCAATTGGAGAGGCTCTTGGAGGAAAAGTGGTGCGGGCCAGGGATATCATGCATGGCAAGACATCTCCGATTTATCACGATAACAAGGGGATATTTGCTGGAATTGAAAATCCTTTTATAGCAACGCGTTATCATTCACTCATCGTCGAGAGAGAAAGTCTGCCGGAACCGTTGACGATTAGGGCGTGGACAGACGACGGGGTTATTATGGGAATGGATTGCCGCACCAAGCTTCTGTACGGGGTTCAGTTTCATCCTGAGTCGATTATGACCGGTGAAGGGAAGCATATCATCAGAAATTTTCTTGAACTTTGACTGTTATGTCTTCCTCCCGAAAAGCACGAACCAGGAAAAACGTGACGGCTTCGACGGTTATGCCGCCGGATAAAAAGTATGAACGTCAGACTGATTTTGCCGGTGACGGATGGCGGGTATTCAAGATCATGGCTGAGTTTGTGAACGGGTTTGAAAAAATGTCCGACACCGGTCCTGCTGTAAGCGTTTTCGGTTCGACAAGAGTGAGTCCGGAACAGGAGGAATATCTGCTTGCCGAGAAGATGGGGAGTCTTCTTGCCAGGAAAGGATTTTCAGTAATTACAGGAGCTGGTCCGGGAGTTATGGAAGCGGCAAACAAGGGGGCGCAGCAGGCGGGAGGAATATCTATAGGCTTTAATATCGAGCTTCCTCTTCAACAGCGTCCGAATCCTTTTATCGACAGGGAAAGGTTGTTGGTCTTTCACTACTTTTTTGTTCGCAAGGTGATGTTCCTCAAGTATTCCCAGGCATTTATTGTCCTTCCTGGAGGTTTCGGCACGATGGATGAGCTTTTTGAGGCGGCAACGCTCATTCAGACACAGAAAAGCGGTTGTTTTCCGATAATATTGATGGGCAGCGATTACTGGGACGGTTACTACCGCTGGATGCAGGAGATGATGTTCAAGGAAAAAAGATATATTGCGAAAGAGGATCTGGATTTTATTTTTCTGGAGGATGATCCTGATAAAGTTGTCAGGATTATCGAGGGATTTTATCCGGAAGGATACAGGTTGAATTTTTAATGCTGTTCAGTCGGAAGGGTTTTGCGTTCTTCTTCGAGAATCTTCCTGAAGATACCTCTCTTTTGTAACCGGCAGTTCTTTTTCAGGGTCAGGAGTTATCCTGTGAGTATTTGGATAAGGTAACAGGGCGGGCATCGTTAAGGAACTTGTTCGGGTTGTTTTGTGGTTTAACGATTGTTAGGCCCGGTGCAAGCCTTTATATATATTAGGTGTGCCTTGTTTCAGTACAGTAATGCAGAAAAGCGTCGGGGGCGGAAGAACGAGAAGCTTTCCGGTTGTTAATTTGAAAAACTACAAGCAAATGTATAGTGATTTTTCCTTGTGAAAAGGCTGTTTGGTATAACCTTCCCCAGATAAGGGCGGATATAGCGGCAGGACTGGTTAAAACGGGAATGACCCAGTCCCAGGCAGCAAAAAAGCTTGGTGTGACCCCGGCGGCTGTTTCTCAGTACCTGAACAAAAAAAGGGGGCAGCAGGATGTTAAAAGCAAATCATATCTTGAAGAGATAGCTGTTGCAGTGGAAAAAATACGTGACGGTGCGAGTACGAAAGATCTGCTGACCATTGTCTGTAAATGCTGTCAGATCATTACTGAAGAAACAACGGGTGAAGACAGTGAGTGCAAGGATAATGAAAAGGAGTAGCCGGGTATATGAGTAGTGAGGGAGAGAAAGGGTCTGTTGTTTCATCGTGGTCTTTCAGAGAGGGGGTTATCTTTTCCATATTGCTTGTTGCGGCAGGTTTTGTGGTTGAGGCGGCAAGAGGGGCACAGGGTGTCGTTCTTCCTCCATGGCCGGTGAATGGCATAGTGCTTTTAGTGTTTTCGGCATATATCGTTGTTGTAGCGTTAGTCCTGAGAGAAAATTCCTTTTTCAAATGGCTCGGAGGGATCCCTTTGGGGCTGTGTCTGATTATCGCAATAGCGGTTTTGTCGCTGTTCGGCGGTGTGTTGCCGCAAGAAGAGGGAGCCGGGCCGTTATGGGCAAGGACGCTGAGACTGAATAATGTTTTTTCAAGCTGGCCGTTTGCCCTGACGGTGTTTTTTTTCCTTTTCAACCTCGGGTTGTCCCTGGTGTGGAAAACAGTTCCTTTCAGGAGTTCGAACCTTCAATTTATTCTTTTTCACGCGGGGTTCTGGATAGCGCTGGCCTGTGGTCTCCTCGGTTCCGCAGATCTTCAGAGGGTTATTATTCCGCTCTATGAAGGGCGGTCAACGGATCGTGCTTATGACGCTTTTTCAAAAGCCATGATCGACCTTCCTTTTTCCATCTATCTCAATGACTTCAGGATGGAAGAATACGAGCCATGGCTTGCACTCTACGACCCCGGGAAAGACCAGATTGAAGTTGACGAATCAGGCAAGAGAGATGGAGCCGCCGAGGGTATGATGGTTTCATGGCAGGGAGTGGAAGTAAAGGTTGAAAAGTTTTTTCCTTTTGCCGTCATCGATGCTGGTACGGGAATACCTGTTCCCGCTGAAGCTGGCCGGGGAGTTCCCTACGCTTTTCTTTCCGGGAAAAATGACGGAAAGCCTTTTTCCGGATGGGTCAGTACAGGCAGTCCTTTCGAGAAACCGGCGTTTGTCGAGGTAGGCGACCGACTGCTGATATTGGTCAACGGGTCTCCAAAAAAGTTCCGTTCAGAGGTGACCATCAGGAGCGGAGAGGATGGTGATGGTTTGAGTGAAGCTCTTGAAGTGAATAAGCCTGTCAGTATCAAGGGATGGAAGCTGTACCAGATGGGGTATGATGAAAAATCCGGCAGATGGTCGGATCTCAGCCTTGTGGAAGGGGTAAGAGACCCTTGGCTGCCTGCGGTTTATCTGGGCTTTTTCATGATCCTGGCCGGTAATACACTGTTTTTCTGGAAAGGAATCAGAAAAAAGTAAACTTACAACGTAAGCTATGACCTGGGTTGAGTTTCCATATGTAGCAGCCTGTGCAATGGTATGCTGGGGCGCTGGAAGTGTGTTGAGCGTTTTTTCTGCAAGAAAGAATGTGTTGGACGTTACGGGCAGAACGTTCATGATCGCGGGAACCGCGATCATGGTTTTTTTCCTGGTCGTATTCTGGATGGAACTCGATCGCCCCCCCCTCAGGACGCTTGGTGAAACTCGTCTCTGGTATGCAACCCTTATTCCTGTTGTCGGCTTTCTCGTAGAGTATCGCTGGGGAATCGGTTGGCTCAAGTATTACTGTGTGGCGCTGGCCTCTTTCTTTCTTGTGGTCAACATCAGTTTTCCCGATGTTTACGACAAAACTCTCATGCCCGCACTGCAGAGCGGCTGGTTTGTTCCCCATGTCGTTGTGTATCTTATTGGTTACGTTTTGCTTGCCGCTTCTTCGGCTGCTGCATGGCATAACCTTTACCGGAGCATGCGCTCGGCGGACAACGACGGGCAGGCATTGAGTCACTATCTTGCGTTGCTGGGGTTTGTTTTTCTGACGTTCGGGCTCGTGTTCGGAGCTTTCTGGGCGAAAGAGGCATGGGGGCATTACTGGACGTGGGATCCTAAAGAGACATGGGCTCTCATTGCCTGGCTTGTTTACCTTGGTTACATGCACGCAAACTCTGCCAATGTCGATAAAAACCAATTGCAATGGTACCTTGCCTTGGCGTTTCTGGTGCTTCTTGTCAGCTGGTTTGGGGTCAACTACCTGCCGTCCGCCCAGAACAGTGTTCATACCTATCAAACGGGATGAGGTTTGAGACAGCTTTGTTGAAATGTTGAAGTGCCTTTTTTCTCCGAACGCCATATGAACGGAGTTGAAAAAGACGTCATCTATGATAATGCGCTGGACAATACTACTTTTCTTAGGCCTTTTGCTTTGCTTTCAGGCGTTTGTTTCTCCTCTTCATGCAGCATTGTTCGGAGACGAACAGCCTGTTGAAGCAGACGTTTTTGTTGTCGATAACTCTTCGGAAAAAGGGCTTCTTGTCGCTGTTCATATGAAAATCGAACCGGGCTGGCACGTATACTGGCAGAACCCGGGTGAGGCCGGGATGCCTGTAGAGATAAGCTGGGAATTGCCCGAGGGGTTCCGTTCACTGCCTTTGGAGCATCCGGTGCCGGAGCGCTTCGAGTCAGACGGGATTACAGGGTTCGGTTACAAAAAGGAAGTTGTTCTTTTTTCGAGGATTGTGCCTGAAGAACTTCGGGATGATCTTTCTTTTCCTCAAGGGGGGTTTCCCTTGAAAGCTGACTTGTCATGGTTATCCTGCAAGGAGGTCTGTATCCCCGGATCCGCTTCGCTGAATCTGGAACCGGACAAACCGGGGCCGGTGAGGCAAAGGCTCGTTGAACATTTCCTTGACAGGATTCCCCGTTCCCTTGAAGAGGGCAGGGGGGAGATCGTTGTAGAGCGCATTACGTCTGTCGGACACAATAAAGCAGTCTTTCTCGAGATCGTTTTTTCAGGGTCTGATGCTGCAGAGTTGAAGGATTTTTATCCTCTTCAGCCTGAAAAAGGTCTCGATCTCAAAGGGATAACGGTCGACGGAAAGTCGATACAGGTTCCTTTGACAGGTGATACGGCACCGAAAAGACTCAAGGGTGTTGTCGTGGCAGGCAATCGATCATATGTTATCGATGGGGAGGTTGTCCGGTCAGAGGCAACTATGCGTTTTCCTTCTGTTGCCGGATCACTTCCCCTGATGCTCGGGCTTGCGTTTTTTGGAGGGATCCTGCTCAACATCATGCCGTGTGTGCTTCCGGTACTGGGGCTGAAAGTGTTCAGTCTTATCGGCTCGGACTCGTCAGGGGCGGCTCAGGACAGGAGCACCGGACGTTACCTAAGCTTGCTTTTTGCGGCGGGTGTCGTGTTTTCTTTCTGGGTGCTCGCTGTCTTTGTCTGGGTGCTGCAGGGGATGGGGGAGCAAGTCGGGTGGGGATTCCAGTTTCAGTCGCCGGCATTCGTTATGTTCATCGCTATGGTTGTCTTCGCTTTCAGTCTGAACCTCTTCGGTCTCTTTGAGTTTGGGACTCCGGTTGTATCCGGTAAGATCGGTGAAGTCGCAATGCACCGTGACAGTCTCGGGGCTTTTGTCAGCGGTGTACTGGCAACAACTCTGGCAACCCCCTGCACAGCTCCTTTTTTGGGGACGGCTCTTGGATTTGCCTTTGCTCAGCCCTCGTGGGTTGTATTTCTTTTCTTTACGGTTATTGCTATCGGCATGGCCGCTCCTTATGTGATTCTTGCATGGCATCCGGCGTGGCTGCGGTTTCTGCCGAAGCCCGGCCATTGGATGCATATTTTCAAGCAGCTGATGGGGTTTGTTCTTGTTGCAGTAGTTGTGTGGCTGGCTTCGATACTGAACAGGCAGTCGGGTGGAGAGGGTATCCTGAAACTTCTTGTTCTGTTGCTTGTCGTTGCTTTTGTTTTCTGGCTGATAGGAAGCTGGATCGGACTCGGTGTTTCTTTGAGAAAACAGCTCGTTGTATGGGGGGCGGGTCTTGCGATGCTTGGAGGGGCATACTTTCTACTTATACCGGACACAGGGGCGGCAGGAAAAAGCAGTCCCGGAGCTGATAGTGCCGGTGTATCAGGCCGCATCGATAACAACGGTGTTTTGTGGCAAGAGTTTTCTCCGGCTCTGCTCGATGCGCTGGTTGAGGAAAAAAAGACGGTTTTTCTTGAATTTACAGCAGACTGGTGTCTTACCTGCAAAGTGCTTGAGGCAACTGTGCTGAGCAATAAAGCGGTGGGTGAAGCTTTGCAGCAAAGGGATGTCGCCGCCGTAAGAGCGGACTGGACAACAAGGGACGATGCAGTGACGGCGATGTTGCGGAGGTTCGGAAGATCAGGAGTTCCTCTTTTTGTTATTATACCTCGCGGGGACCTGGATCGTGCGGTTGTGCTTCCGGAAGTGGTGACTGTCGACATGCTGCTTTCGGCACTTGAGCAGGCACGCGATTGAAACGTTCATCGGCTGGAGTTCAGAGTTCCATAATGATATGAGATTCGGATGCGTGAGCCCGCAACATCATCGCGAGATCATCAAGAATTTTCCAGCCGTATTTATTGATATAGTAGAAGATGTTGACAACCCTTTCCTGGGGGATATCCGCAGGAAATAGTCCCGTGGCGGCTTTTTCCAGTTGTGCCACGAGCTCATCATGTTTCCTTCTGCTTGCGCGATGTGTTTTCTGACGTATGCCTGCAAGGACTTTTTCAACTTGCCGCACCGATCCGGCAAGAACCTGTTCAAGGTTCGGGTCAAGCTTTACGAGAGTGGGTGAGAGTGCCGCGATCTCTTCACGTATGTTCAGTTCTGTTTTGTCCAGGAGCGTGTCGAAATCATGATTTTCAGCGCCTGAAATAGCATTTTTTTGCAGAACGCGGAGATTGTGGAATGCTGTATGGTAAATCTGTTTTCTTGAAAGGTTAGGCCGTCCTGTTTTTTGCAGTACTTTGTCCATGATCCTGCTGACGGCAGGTTCGACGAGAGTAAAACTGCCTCTCGGGATAATAAAGGGCATGTTCAATCCGAAATGTTCGTACGCCTTGCGGTACTGGGCGAAATAGGCTATTTCGCCCGGCCCCGCAATATATGCGAAAACAGGCAGGACATGGTCCTGCACCAGCGGCCTGAGAATAACGTTCGGGCTGAACTGTTCCGGGTGATCGTCACAGATTTCCAGCATCTGGTGTTTTGAGTAACGGTACCTCTCCGGGACAATGGTGAACGACTCGGCTGAGGACTGCTCGATTTTCATTCGCTGACCATGATTGTTCAGGTAAAAGAGGTTGACCGCTCGGGGTTTTGCCTGGGTCTGGTACCCCATGGTTTCGAGAAGCGAGCTTTGTTCAATCACAGCGTGAGATGTGTGTGGACAGGTTGCAAGTTCCCGGTAGAAGACGTCTTTGGCCAGCTTTTTGAAGTCGGGATCACTTGCCGAGAGGAACAGCAAAGGGTGATTTTTGAAAATGAATGCCATAGTTCTGCCAAAGGCAAGTTCAAGTGAACTGTCCGGGGTATAGAACTCGCCCAGAATAGCGGCGATTTTCTCTTTTTGTTCGTTCTCGGAGAGCAGAGAGGTAAAGGCAGAGAGGGTTTCGGTTATTCCAGGTCCCATGGCCGTGCAGTTCAGCATCTGGTCGGGAAGCCTTTTCCAGGGATCGAGCGTGACCTGTGTCACCTGTCCGGCGTCAAAAAGCGAGGTCCGTGCCGATTCATCGAAATCATGGTCTTCGCCTTCAATCCAGAACAAAGGGATAAAGTCGTATTCCGGAAACATCTCTTTCTGCCGCTCGGCAACCAGAACGGCGGTAAGCGCCTTGTAGATGGAATAGACCGGGCCTGTAAACAGTCCCGGCTGCTGGCCTGTTACTACAAGCATGCATCGTGAAGAACCAAGCCTGTCGATAGATGCAATATGTTTTTCAGCGGTTCCGAAACGTCTGTTCTGCCGGACGAGGAGATCCACAAGCTCTTTACGCTTGTACTGTCGCGATAGGAGCTGGTTAAGGTGCTTGTAATAGTCCGCTTCTTTGAGATAGTCGAAGTGGAAAAACGTTTCCGTTAACTTTTCATGTGGCTGGCCCTCATGGGAATAATCATTGAAAAGCCTGGAAAAACCTTTTTTCGGCGTCTGTATATCGCGGTAGTCAATCAGAAAAGTGTTCACGGCCTACCTGTTTAGTTTCCATCGCCTGATGCTTTTCAGTGCGCTGTGATTTGTCATGTCAACAGAGACAGGCGTTATGGTAATGTATTGTTTCCTTATTGCATACTCATCATACAGCATCCCTTCATCCATAAGCTGAAGTTCTCCGCTCAGCCAGTAGTAAGGGTTGCCATACATGTCATCGCGTTCGATGGTGTTTTCTGCCCAGCGTGATGAGCCCTGGGCAGTCACAGCCACTCCCCTGATTTCCGGTTCAGGCAGATTCGGGATGTTCACTGAAAGAACGGTATCAGGAGGAAGGCCTTCGCGAAGCACTTTTCTCGTCAGCTTGCGTGCGAACTTGCCGGCATAGGTGAAATCGGCATCTTTATATGTTGCAAGTGAAAACGCAACTGAGGGAACATGCTGAATGGCTCCTTCGAGTGCGGCACCGACAGTTCCCGAATAAAGTGTGTTTGTAGCGGTATTGCTTCCGTAATTGATCCCGCTGACAATGATATCGGGTTTTTCAGAGAGTATGTGGCTCAGCGCCACTTTGATGCAGTCTACAGGGGTTCCGGAAACAGTGTAACCGAAAAAGCGGCTGTTTTTTGCATACTCTCTGATTCGAAGAGGTATGCCGAGGGTCATGGCATGGCCCATACCGCTACGGGGCTCGGAAGGTGCGACGACCGTAACGGATCCGATTTTTTTCATGGAAGCGGCAAGAACATGCAGTCCTTCTCCGTCAATACCATCATCGTTGCATACCAGTATATGAGGTTTGTGTTCAGGAACGGTATTTTCTGGGCGCATGCTGTTTCGGGTAGTTGCGGGTTGTACAGGCGGGGATTAAGATACAAAAAACCACAAGCAAAAGCTCCTTTGCAGGTTCGGCAACATCAAAACTCATGACCGAAGCTGAAATAAAAAACGGTTTCGGCAAAGCGGACACTGGAGCGGTCGTCGTCATTTCCTTCGTCATCGATGGTGAACGCTTTGCCTGCGGTGAAACTGGCGGGACCGAGGGGGGTTTCCCAGTTCAGGCCGGCGCCGAAACCGTGGATGATATCTCCCGTTGACATTTCAGATCTGTGTTGCCATACATTGCCTGCATTGTAGTACAGCAGAAACGACGAGGGGAAAATGAGATCAAAAGGGGGACTGTAACGGAAGTTTGCATCTAACGTAGCAATATTTTTTCCGATAAGGTCATTTTCTTTCAGGCCGATGAATCTGCGGCTGTAAGGACTGCCCGCTCCCCCAAGGAAAAACATTTCCGGGAAAGGCAGAGCTTCGCTGCTGAAGCCGAGGGAAAAACCAAGTTGGCCGGAAGCTTTTTTGCTGAACGATATGTTTTCCTCATGTTCAAGGTGTACCTGCCAGAACGTTTCATCATTGAGTATTTTCGGAGTGAACGTGTAACGCAGGTTGGTGTGTCGTCCCTCAGTCGGCAGGAAAGAGTTATCTCTTGTGTCGAGAGCAAACTCAAGGGCGGCTGATGCTATATCGACATCTTCAGTTTCAAATCCCCCGTTTCCTTTGTCGTAGACCTGACTGTTCTTTACGGTCATATCAAGCAGCAGCTGGCTGCTTTTGCCGATTCTTGTTCCGAAAGAGGAGGTAATGCCGAAATGCTGTATGCCTAACTCTTGGGACGGTCCGGAGTCGGAGAAGAAAAACTCTTTCGAGAACTCGAGTTCACGTATATCCAGATTACGCTGGTCGAAAAACAGTTTTGTCGTGAAGGTCAGACTGGTACTGCCGATTCTCGGCATGTTGAATTCAAGGTTGGCACGATTGTTTTTTTCTCCGATTTTTCCCCATCCACCAATGGAATTTGCTGTTCCGTCAAGATTCTCGTTTCTGAAATCAACCATTGCCTGGGCATTGTATGTTTCGTCATAGTGGACACCAAGGCGCAGGACGTTCGAGGGTTTCTCATTGAGTCTTACCCTGAGGACATGGTTGTTTCCCTTTTTTCCCGAAAGGGAGTCGTTTCCGGAAATACCTATCGATACGCGGTTGAATGCGCCCGTCCCAAAAAGGTTGTCAATCGAGCGCTCAATATCACGGAGTTTCAGCGCTTTTGATGTGTCTATCGAGAGCTCTCTCAGGACAGGAGTCGGACGTGTAATGTTTTTGTCCTGTGAAATGGCAAGCGTGGATATTTTCCCGCCTGACAAGCCTATGGAAAGGGTGCCTTTGTGAACGTCAATACTTTCAATATCGACCAGGGGATAACCTTTTTCCCTGAATAGTTTGAGAAGTTTTTCGAGAGCTTCGGTTCCTTCTGCATTGGTATAATCTTTCATCATCAGGTTACTGAAGCAGGCGTCGATTTCTTCTTTTTCAATCGGTATTACGGCATTGACGAGCTCAACGTTATCGAATGAAGGCGGGGTTTCACAAAAAAACATGGCCTCCCCCGCATCGTTATCGATCTTTGCGTATACTTTCGTGAAGCGGTCGGTTTCCAGCAGCTCTTTCAATGCTTCCTCGACGTATGAAGCGTTTCGTATGATTTCACCTGCGGGATGATAGTTTTTCAATGCATCTTTTCCTGTGCCTGTAATGCTGATGGATTTTTTATAGGGAGACAGGTTTGTTTTTTTTCGAACAGGTAGTGAAATATCCTGGCGAATTTTGCCGGCAAGAGCTTTTCCGCTTTTGTAACCGGCACTGATAAGCTCGGGAAGCTTCGAAAAATCAATGGCAGGGTTGTTGCCGACATCGGGCGTAATCACCATGTCTGCCTTTTCAAGCTGACGCGGGTACTGCAGCTCTATCAGGATGGTCATGGTCTGGTCGGCTGCCTGCCATGGGATATCAATATCTTCTGCAAGGGTATACATGCTGCCTCTGGTGTCCACACCGATTTTATAATCAAGAAGAGCGTTTTCAAGCTCATCGACAGCAAGGTTTGCAACAAGTCCCCCATCGGCAAGTTTGTGTTTGCCAAGCTCTATGGGTTCGAAGATAACCGGGATGGTGCTGCTTGCAAGCATGGCTTCTGAAAGCGTTCCGTCGAGAAGGGTGATGCGCTTGCCGGAGACCAGGTCGGTTGTTACTGCCCTGAAAGAGACCGGAAGAGTGGAGAAGGAACAAACGGGGTGGTACGGGGCATTCATTGTCAGGAGGTCGAGGACTTTTGTCAGCTTTTGTGCCGAGCTGAGCGATTTCGGGATAACCAGTTTATAGTTTTCGAAACGTATGGCAATGGTAGCCCTGTCGCGGATTTTCTGCTGTTCGAGAAATGTACTTGCTCTCGGTGCGTCGTTGTCCAGGGAAAGCAATTCCTTCCAGGGGATTTCCAGAGCAATCTTTTCGAGATCTTTCGCATTGTAGCCTGCGCTGTAGAGCCCTCCGACAACAGCACCGATACTCGTTCCGACAATGGCGTCTACAGGGATGTTTTCTTCGTCCAGCGCTTTGAGCACTCCGACCTGAGCCATGCCGTTGGCTCCTCCTCCGGAAAGCGCCAGGCCTACCGTTTTTCTGGCAGGTCTCATATGCGGGGCGATAACTAACCGCTTTAATGGCAGATCAAGAGTGTCCGGGTAAACAATTTCCCGATTTTGGGCCTGTAACGGGGTACGGGCAGTCAGGATCAAAAGACAGCTGCAAAACAGCAGGGGAATGAGAAATCCGGTTTTGTGCAATTGAAGACTCCAGAGGGTTGTTTTGAGATCTCAGGGTGACTTCATATCTTCAGTTAAATTCTGGTATGAGCGTTTATTATTAACCGTCACTCACCACTTTTCTTCCGGTTTACTTAATGGACCGCTCAATTGAGTGTAATGTATAATCTCTTTACAAATAATTAAAAATGGTCTGGTTTAAACGGGCGAAGCCCTCGATACGTACGAAAGACAGGCGTGATATTCCTGAAGGTCTCTGGAAAAAATGCGACAGTTGCGGGGCAGCACTCCATAAAAAACAGGTGGAGGACCATCTCTATACCTGTTGTGAATGCGACCACCATTTCAGGTTATCTCCGGATCAATACTTTTCACTGCTGTTCGACGAAAAAAAGTATGAAGAGTTCAGTGAGAGCCTTCGTGCGGCTGATCCGCTCGGTTTTTCCGACACGAAGAAGTACCCTGACCGGGTCGATGGGGTGATCGAGAAGAGCGGCAAAACCGAAGCATGCAAAAACGCGCTGGGATTGGTAGGAGGGCATCAGGCGGTTATTTCCGCAATGGATTTCGGTTTTATCGGGGGATCGATGGGGTCTGTTGTCGGTGAAAAAATTGCAAAGGCAATCGACAAGAGCATTGAACTCAATGCGCCGTTGATCATTGTTTCTCAATCGGGCGGGGCACGCATGATGGAAGGGGCTTTCAGTCTTATGCAGATGGCCAAGACTTCGGCAAGACTGTTACGTCTCGGCGAAAAGAAGATTCCCTATATCTCTCTGATGACTGATCCGACCATGGGCGGCACCAGCGCCTCCTATGCCATGCTCGGGGATGTCAATATCAGTGAGCCGAAAGCGCTTATCGGATTTGCAGGGCCGAGGGTCATAAAAGATACTATCAAAAGGGATCTGCCCGAGGGATTTCAGAGGGCTGAATTTCTGCTCGAACACGGTTTTCTCGACATGATTGTGCATCGCAGGGAGCTCAAACGCCGCATTTCGCAGCTTCTCGATCATCTGGCTGTCTGAGCCCAGCCAAGTGCGGCGGCGGTAACAGGGAACTGGCTGATAAAAATTTCCTTGACCGCTTCTGCAATATCACGGTGTTCTTTTTGTGTACCGGTGTCCGTCCGGACTTCAATGTAGTGGATCCAGCTTCTGACAGAGCCCTTCATGTAGAGTTTTGTCTGCGTATTGAGCGGCAGCAGCATTCGTGCGCACTCTTTTGCTATTCCTTTCTCGAGAGCCTGGTTATATTTTTCGACGGAAAGGGTGCGTATTGCCTCCTGTGCGTCGGCGAACCACGCCACTGTCTCTTCCTCAAGGTCGTCTATTGAGTGCTGGCGGTTTTTGCTGTCCTGCCTTCTGGGTGTGCAGGCCTCGAAATTCTGCGCTTTGGCATAGCGTTGCGAAAATTCCTGGAAAACAAAACTCCGGTGCCGCAGGATCTGTGGGGAGATCGCCCGGGACGTAACGATCTCTATGGTCATGTCCACCATTTCGAAAATGCTCCAGTGCCGGTTTTTAATGCAATAGGCGAGCAGCTTCTCATAATTGAGGTTTTCCTGATGCGGGCTGGAGACTCTCGCGCAATATGCAATGAGACCTTCAGGGGTGAGATTTTCGTTCTGTATTTCAACAAGCGGGTGTGTTACTGCAATCAGACGGACATTCATTGTGAAGTGTTGGAAAGAGTGACAGGTAACAGGTGACAGGTTCAAGTTAAAAAAGGAAACTCACATTTCCGATTTCAGGTGCCATACCGGTGGTGCTGCCTTGTCTCGCTTGAAAAAAATGTTTTTTTCGATAAATCCGGGCCGGTGTTCTTGTATTGTTCATAAGGGGGGTTATCTTAAAAAATTTTATGATCTGGATTGAGCGATGCTCCTTTTTTAACCGAGAGCGCCGAGCGGAAGTATATCATACTGTTTGAGATGAGTTGTAAGAGATTATTTTTCATTTTTTTACAGGTTCCGGTCGCAATTTTTCTGCGGTCAACCCGGGAAAGAATTGGAACGGATGTGCACCGGCTATGGTTTCATAAGGTGCATGAATCATAAATTGGTATTGAACATTTTAGCAGAAACGGAGACAAAAACACATGGCCAACATAAATTTCGGGTTTGAGCGCCAGGCAAAGAAAATGTATTCCAGCGCAATTGAGCAGGGGATAACCAACAGCCTTGTACCGATGGTTATCGAAACTTCAGGCCGCGGCGAGAGGGCTTTTGATATTTTCTCAAGGCTTCTGAGGGAGCGGATTATTTTTCTGGGAACTCCTATAGACGATCATGTGGCGAGCCTGCTCATGGCACAGTTGCTTTTTCTGGAATCGGAGGAGCCTGAAAGGGACATTTTTGTGTATATCAATTCACCGGGTGGAAGCGTGTCTGCCGGTCTGGGAGTGTATGATACTATTCAGTATATACGTTCCGAAGTTGCGACTGTCTGTGTTGGTATGGCGGCAAGTATGGGAGCTTTTCTGCTTGCGTGCGGGGCAAAAGGCAAAAGGGCGTCGCTGCCGCATTCGCGTATCATGATTCATCAGCCGTCGGGCGGCGTTCAGGGCCAGGAGACCGATATTTTGATCCAGGCTCGGGAAATTGAGAAAATCCGCAAGCTTCTTGAGGAGATTCTGGCGACCCATACAGGACAGGATGTGGAAAAAATCAGGGAAGATTCCGAAAGGGACCGCTGGATGAATGCAGAGGAAGCGAAGTCTTACGGCATTATCGACCAGATTTTCGATCATCGTCCTGCTTCCGAAAAGGCCGAATAGACAGGGGGGAGAGAACGTTCCGGAATTCTAAGTATTTCATTCACAAAAGAAGGAGCTTCGGGCATCGTCAATGTTTGCTGTCAGGAGTTGCCTGCAGCATCACGAGTGATCAGTAATGAGTGCGAACCTCGAAAAAGCGTATAACCATCATGATGTGGAGCGTCGCTGGAGCAGCGCCCACTGGGAATCGGAAGGTGTCTTTGAAGCGGAAAGCTTCAGGGTTCTTGAAGGGGGCAAGAAACCATATTCGGTGCTTATGCCACCCCCGAACGTTACGGGAAGCCTGACTCTGGGGCATGTTCTGAATCACACGCTTCAGGATATTTTTATCCGCTATCAGCGAATGTCCGGCCGTGAAGCTCTCTGGCTTCCGGGTACTGATCATGCAGGTATTGCAACCCAGACCGTCGTCGAAAAAAAACTTCGTGAAAAAGGGATTTCCCGTTATGACCTTGGCCGTAAGGAGTTTCTCGACCATGTCTGGAAATGGAGGGACGAGTACGGCGGGCTGATTCTCAAGCAGCTTCGAAAACTCGGCATCTCCTGCGATTGGCGGCGCAACCTGTTTACCATGGACGAAAGCGCTTCCAGGGCGGTTCGCCATGCGTTTGTTTCTCTCTACAGAGACGGGTTGATCTACCGCGGGAAACGCATTATCAACTGGTGTCCGGTTTCTCAAACAGCTCTTTCCGATGAAGAGGTGATCATGAAGCCCCGGAAAGACAAGCTTGTCTATGTCCGTTATTCTCTGGCCAAAAGGCCTGGTGAGTACATTACCATAGCAACGGTGAGGCCGGAAACCATTCTTGCCGATGTTGCTATCGCAGTCAATCCGGAAGACCCGAGGTACAGAGAGCTGATCGGAGAGCTTGCTGTCGTTCCCGTTGCCGGGCGTCATGTGCCCGTGATTGGAGATGCTTATGTCGATATGGAGTTCGGCACAGGGGCGCTGAAAATTACTCCGGCTCACGACCCGAATGACTTTGAGGTTGCAGGCCGCCATAATCTGCCGGTTCTCTCTGTTGTCGGGCGTGATGGCAAGATGACCGATGAGTTCGGTTATGCCGGTCTTGACCGTTTCGAAGCAAGGGAAAAGATTATCGCTGATCTGGACAGTCGCGGCGACCTTGTGAAAGTCGAAGAGTACGAGCACAACGTCGGTTACTCCGAGAGGGCCGGTGTCGTTGTGGAGCCGTATCTTTCCGAGCAGTGGTTCGTCAAAATGAAGCCGCTGGCCGAACAAGCTCTGAAGGTCGTTAACGGTGGCGAGATACGGTTTCATCCGTCACACTGGGTCAACACCTACCGGCACTGGATGGAAAATATCCGCGACTGGTGTATATCCCGCCAGCTCTGGTGGGGGCATCGGATTCCGGCATGGTATGATCAGGAAGGAAAAATCTGGGTTGCGGAATCCTATGAAGAGGCGTGTCACCTCGCGGGAACCGATAAACTGATTCAGGACGAGGATGTGCTTGATACATGGTTTTCCTCATGGCTCTGGCCCCTTACGACGCTTGGCTGGACAGGGGAGCATACCGATAATGATGATATCCGGGCGTTTTATCCAACAGATACACTTGTTACAGCACCCGATATCATCTTTTTCTGGGTTGCCCGGATGATCATGGCAGGGCTGTATTTCAAGGGGGACGTTCCGTTCAGGGATGTTTACTTTACCAGCATCATCAGGGATATGAAGGGTAGAAAGCTTTCCAAATCTCTCGGGAACTCGCCCGACCCCCTGAAAGTCATTGATGACTATGGAACCGATGCGCTCCGTTTCACCATTGTGTATATAGCACCTCTTGGTCAGGATGTGCTTTTTGGCGAGGAGAAATGTGAGTTCGGCCGCAACTTTGCCACCAAGATATGGAATGCTGCACGCCTTGTTTTCATGCAGCGCGAAAAAGTTTTCGGTTCTCTGGATGAGTTCAGTGTTGCATATCAGCGTTATACTCCCGGGACCATACCGTTATCGGATGCTGAAAGCTGGATTCTCGAGCGTTACCACGCAATGCTTGATGCCTATCACAAAGCATTCGGTCAGTTCAGGATGAACGATATTACCAGAATTGTCTATGACTTTTTCCGCGGTGATTACTGTGACTGGTACCTGGAGACACTGAAAATCGAACTTGCCCGTGAGACTGCCGAATCCGGAGCCCGTCAAGCAGTTTGTCTTGCAGTTTACCTGCTCGAAGGAGTGTTGAAGATGCTCCATCCCGTGATGCCTTTTATAACGGAGGAAATCTGGCATCATATTCTGCAGCGTAAAAACAGTGAAAGCATTGCCCGGTCCGCCATGCCCCAAGCTGGAGATCGTTCGGCAGATGGCGTCTCTTCGGGCTTTGCTTCGGTGCAGAAGGTTATCGCAGAGGCTCGCAGTCTTCGGGCCGTTTTCGGAGTACCGCATGACATGAAAGCAAACCTGGTGATCAGTACCATGGATGCATCTGCCAGGGAAATATTTGCTGCCAACATGCATATCGTGAGGCAGATGACGGACTGCAGCGTCGAGGTATCGGACGGTGATATGCAGCGTCCGCCT
>JAKSCY010000744.1 GCA_022360355.1 Chlorobiales bacterium | reverse complement strand
GAAATTATCAGGTCCATAAGAACCATTCCCCATATCGACATTATCAGGATCGGCACCCGCATGCCTTGCATCGATCCGAAACAGGTTACCGAAGAACTCTGCAGCATGTTGAAAAAGTACCATCCCCTCTATATCAATGTGCAGTTCAACAGCCCGGCTGAAATAACCCCCCAGTCGCAACAGGCCTGCGCCATGCTGGCCGACGCAGGCATTCAGCTCGGAAACCAGTCGGTACTGCTCAGAGGAGTGAACGACACCCCCGAGGTGATGAAGGAACTGGTACGAAAGCTTCTCGGTATGCGGGTAAAACCCTACTATTTGTTTATTCCTGACATGGTAAAAGGAACCGGCCATTTTCGAACCAGCCTGGAAACCGGGCTTGAGATCATCAATGCCATCCAGGGCCGGATGAGCGGCATGGCAACGCCGCAACTGGTCATAGACCTGGAAAACGGCGGCGGCAAGGTACCGTTGTCGCCCGACCACATAATCTATAAACAAGACGGAAAATACACGTTTCGAAATTTCGAAAACAAAATGTATGAATACATCGATTTCCAGCCTTGCGAAAACCGGCATTCGCCAGAATGAACCGCTTCTCAGACTGCTGGGCCGAATTACAGGCAAACCGCCTTCCACGCTCAAAGGAAGTTTGAGAGGATACTACCGTGCTGTTCCGTCACTCCTGGGAGACAGCTTCCTCGGCCCGCTTGTCTCCCCCACTATTTTCGGTACCCAGCTCAAGGCCCTGGCCCTGTCCGAGCGGGTTTTTCTGCCGGCACTTGAGGCCATGAGCCGCTGGGAAAGCTGGAACGAATCCCTTGCAGACACCCTGCTCAGGGAAGTTATCCCAGCCCTCTTGGGCATCACCTCCATGCACAAGCGGGATAATGACCCCCTGCTTGTCAGCCTCGCCTTAGGCCAACTCGCGGAACAAGCAGGGAAGGGATCGGTGCGCCTGGTAAGCCTTGTTTGCCCCAGCTACCAGTACCGACGTGATTCCAAAGGCAGACTCTGGCACTCCTCGGGCGAGTTGCTGCCCACGACAGGGACGCGTTTCAGAGCGGTAGCCGCTACCCTGGGCCGGGTTTTCTCACCTCTTACAGAGCACGCTGCCGAAGTTGACTGGGAGTTCTGGGGCTACACAGGCGAAACAGGCGATCCGGAACACCTGATCGATATGGCCCGTTTCGTACACCAGCATTATCGGGACGATCCGCAGCAGTTATTTGACACCCTCGGCAGGGCTGCACAGGATATGAGCGAACAGCTTCAGGAAGAAATGCACAGTTGTAACATTAATGCCTCTACCTGTTCCCTGGACCTGAAATTCGGAGCAGTCATTCACGAAATCCGGAACGCCTTTTCAACAACATTTCCCGACCAGCTGGAAAAAATCACGAACCCGAAGGATGTGGAATCATGGCTGAATGATATCTGCAAATGCGGCCCTCTCATTCATTCTTTTGTGAAACAGGAAAAAATCTACCGGCAAAACGTTATCATAGAATTCACTGAACCCATTGTTTCGGCAGCCCTGCGGGAGATGCTGCTCTATACCCATATCCTGGATGACGTGCGAAAAAGCGACTCGATCATCATCGATACGGAAAGCAGTTCCAACTACATGACCGAGACGCTGCAATACCTCCCG
>JAKSCY010000094.1 GCA_022360355.1 Chlorobiales bacterium | reverse complement strand
GCGATGCCACCCGCAAAGAGCAGCAGCACGGTGGCCAGCAGCAGGTCATGCTGGCTGGCAAACATCAGCTTGGCCGTCACCCACACGTTCAAAAAGGTGAGGGCGCTGGCCAGGACGTAGCCGCCCAGCAGTACCCAACTGATGCGTGGCGAGTGATAGATCCAGCCCAGGCGATAGGCGCCATACCCTACCACCACCGAGATCACGGCCGTGACGGCCAGGAAAAGGGCCATCAGGCCCAACTCCTCCATGGGTGGGTCCATCAGCCAGAAAAAGAACCCCAACGCCACGGCCAGCGTCAGGGCCACGCCCCCCAGGAAGCGCAGGTGGGGCGCCACGGAATGGGGTTGCTCGATTGCCGTCTCCATCGTTACCTCATGGTTCAAAGCGGTAGCCCACGCCCCACACCGTCTGCACGTGGGCTGGATCTCCAGGGTCGGCTTCGATCTTTTCCCGCAAGCGGCGGACGTGGACCGTCACCGTACTGGGATCGATGTACTCGGTCAGCCCCCATACCAGGTCCAAAAGCTGGTCGCGGGTGAACACCTGGCGCGGGTGGCGGGCCATTGTCCATAGCAGATCAAATTCTTTGGCCGTCAGCGACCTTTCTTCGCCTGCGACTTGGACTAGGCGGCTGTGCGGATCGATCCGCAGGTCACCATAGACCAGCGGCCTATCGCCGCTGGCTGAAAGGGATCCCTGCGTCCGGCGCAGCACGGCCCGCACCCGGCTGACCAACTCCTGGGGGCTGAAGGGTTTGACGACATAGTCGTCGGCCCCCATCTCCAGCCCGGCGATGCGGTCCTGTTCCTCGCGACGCGCAGTCAGCATGATGATGGGTGTATCGCCTCTCTCCCGCAGCCAGCGGGTGACGGCTAGGCCGTCGACCTTGGGTAGCATCAGGTCCAGCACGACCAGGTCGGGCAGTTGGCGCGCCAGGGCCTCCAATGCGGCTTTCCCATCGCTCACGACAGTAACGTTGTAGCCTGCCCGTCCCAGATAAAGGCTCACCACCTCTC
>JAKSCY010000473.1 GCA_022360355.1 Chlorobiales bacterium | reverse complement strand
GATCTCCCTGTAGAGTCCATTACCGGGAGGGGGACGGGGATTGACGACAGCGTGCTCGAACATAAAATTTCGGTTATCAGGCAGGCTATTGAAACCAATAAAGGTTCTCTTACGACTCCTCTTGATGTGTTGGCTTCTCTTGGCGGTTTTGAAATTGCCGGGATCTGTGGCCTTATACTCGGTGCGGTATCGGTAGGAATGCCCGTGGTGGTTGACGGATTTATTTCGTCGGCAGGTGCAGTGGTGGCCATGAAGCTTTCATGCAAGGTGGGTGATTATCTTTTTTTCAGTCATCTCTCAAACGAGCAGGGGCATAAGGCTATTATGAACAAGCTGGGTGCCCGGCCAATACTCGATCTGGATCTGCGGCTTGGAGAGGGGACAGGAGGTGCGCTTGCCATGCAGGTTATCGAAGGGGCAGTAAAAATTTACAACGAAATGGCGACGTTCAGCTCAGCCAGGGTTTCTGAAAAACAATAGAGCGGATGACGATTGTCATGAATGCTTTTCGAGAACTTCAGGATAGGTATGCTGATGCCGACAGCCGGTTTTTCGAGTCCGGAGGGTTCAGGGTTCACTATAAAATTTTCGGAAAGGGCGAACCGTTGATTGTGCTTCTTCACGGAAGTTTTCTCAGCATACGTTCATGGCGTGACGTTACGACCCCTCTTTCAAAAAAGGCTACAGTACTGGTTTTCGACCGTCCCGCTTTCGGTCTTACCTCCCGTCCGGTTCCTTCGGCAGACAATAGCGCGCGTTATTCTCCTGAGGCACAAAGCGATCTCGTCGTGCGGCTTATACATGAGGCCGGTTACGAAAAAGCGATTCTTGTCGGCAACTCCACCGGAGGTACTCTGGCAGTGTTGACTGCCCTGCGGCACCCCCGGCATGTTCAGGGACTCGTGCTTGCCGGCGCAATGATATACAGCGGCTACGCTACCAGTGAGGTGCCGGCTTTCATGAAACCGCTGCTCACAAGCATGAGCCCGGCATTTTCGCGACTCATGAAGTTTCTTATAACCAGACTGTATGACAGGAATATTCGAGGTTTCTGGCATAACAAGGAAGCGCTCAGTGAAAAAACTCTTTCTGCATTCAGGAGTGATCTTATGATTGGCGACTGGTCCAGAGCCTTCTGGGAGCTTTTTCTGGAAACCCATCATCTTGCTCTTGATAAAAGGGTTTGTGACCTGGAGGTTCCCGTACTGGTGGTAACCGGCGAACATGATCTGACCGTAAAAACAGAAGAGAGTCTCAGATTGGCCAGGGAAATTCCCGGAACTGAGCTTGAAGTTATTCCTGATTGCGGTCATCTTCCCCAGGAAGAGACGCCTGATGCATTTGTTGCCGTTGTCATGTCTTTCCTGCAAAAATCAATGAAGGTGCTTTGAGAGGGCTGGTTACCGCATTGCGAACCCTGACGGTACTGCCTGTGCCGGGAAAGGATGCAGTACGTTTCAGCAGTTCTCTGCACTGGTTTCCCGTTGTCGGTTTTTTGCTTGGAATAGTAGAAGCAGGGTTCGGCTATCTGGTGATGTTATCCGGTTGGAGTGAAATTGCGGCGGCAGGAGTGCTGCTTGTCGGTGTAGTTGTGACAAGGGGAATTCACGCCGATGGTTTTGCCGATGTCATTGATGGTTTCTTCGGGGGAACAACTGTCGAGGAGAGATTGCGCATTATGAAAGATCCTGCGGTCGGTTCGTTCGGTGCGATAGCGCTTATCCTGCTTTTCCTTTTCAAGTGGGTGGTTCTTGTCAGGCTTCTTTCCCTGGGTTTGTATGTCTGGATTGTTGCCGGGGTCATGCTGGCGCGTCTGGTTCAGGTGATAGTGGCATCATCCCTTCCATATGCCCGTAGTGAAGGCGGCACGGCTGCCGGATTTGTGGAGGGTGCGGGGGCATTACACATTTTCGTTGCGATCCTCTTGTCTGTCATCGGTCTTGTTATTGTTTCAAACGGTATGTTGCTGCCCGGGGGGATAGCACTGTTTACGGCATTATTGTCGGCCGGCCTTACGGCGCTTGTCAGTCTGAAAAAAATCAGGGGAGTTACCGGGGATATTCTCGGAGCTTCAAGTGAAATAACCGAAGTCCTTGTGTGGAGCGCCGTTGCTTTTTGGGTAGAGGTCCCCTTTATTTAAATCAGCAAATCAACTTTTTTAGTTGTAAAAAAACGGGCATATGCTTATAATTATGCCCGTTTATTTTTGTCTTGACAGAGAATGGCCGTTGGCCTTCTTTTCATAAGAAAATAAGTGCATATTCAGGCATGCATTTTCATAGATATCATAAACAATTGTTAAGTGTTAGCGACTCATGAACGAAATGATAATTTCTTTTGCCGGAGGGAAAAAGGTCAATGCCGAATATCGTGGTTTCACCATCTCTACGGATCAGTCTCCGCGTAATGGCGGTGAAGGATCGGCACCTGAGCCCTTTTCGCTTTTTCTCGCTTCTATCGGCACCTGTGCAGGAGTATACGTCTATTCATTCTGTCAGGAACGAAATCTTCCAACCGATAATGTGCGCATTGTGCAGACACATCATAGAAAGGAGGAGGGCACTGGCATCGGCAAAATATCGATCGATATTGAAGTTCCTGAGGATTTTCCTGAAAAGTATCGAGAAACGCTGGTAAAGGTTGCCAATCTCTGTGCCGTCAAAAAGCACATTCAAAATCCTCCGGTTTTTGAGGTCGCAACCAGAGTCACAACAGGTTAGGTTAATCTTTTTCAAACCAGAAAACTACTGCAAAAGCAATGAATAGTAATGTTGCATCGCCTGCCCCTGAGTCATCATTACGATTGAGGAATTTTCATGTTACCTTTTTCGCTATCGTTCTCGGCATGGCCGGTTTTTCCCTGGCTGTTCAGAAGGTAGGCGGTCAGGCCGGGGAGGGAATATTTCCTTTCCTGGAAACTCCTGCAACCGTTCTTGTTTACCTTACCATTGTGCTTTTTGTGCTGATCGGGGTTGTTTATTTCGCAAAGGTGGTCAGGTATCCGGAAGCGGTGAAAAAAGAGTTCAACCACCCGATCAAGGTTAACTTTTTCCCGCTTATAGCCAAGGTTTTTCTTGTGCTCAGTGTTGTATTTCTTGATCGTGACATGAGTGTTTCCTATAATCTCTGGGTAGCTGGAACCGTACTGCAGTTTATAGCTTCGATCGTTATAATTTCGATCTGGATCCGTCACACGCATTTTAAAATCGAGCATGTAACACCAGGCTGGTTTATCCCAATCGTAGGTTCCATTATTGTTCCCATTGCGGGAGTACCGCATGGATTTATAGAAATATCGTGGTTCTTTTTCTCTGTCGGCCTTGTGTTCTGGATGGCTTTGTTTACGATTGTGTTGTATCGGATAATGTTTTATTCGCCCATTCCCGACAGGCTGCTGCCGACACTGTTTATTCTTTTTGCGCCACCGGCAATCGGTTTTATAGCATATGCAAAACTTGCCGGTCT
>JAKSCY010000773.1 GCA_022360355.1 Chlorobiales bacterium | reverse complement strand
GCAGACCTTTCAGAAATTGATTGGGCAATTGTCGGTGGTGAGTCCGGTCCGAAATCTCGGCCCATGGAAAAAGAATGGGTATACGAAATTCAACAGCAATGTCTGAAATACAAGGTTCCATTCTTCTTCAAACAATGGGGCGGTACTAATAAGAAAAAGACTGGAAGGTTATTAGATGGTCAAACTTGGGATGAAATGCCTGCAGCTGCAAATCTCTAGTCAGCATAATCTCCCTAATTTGAATAACAGAATCCAAACCAGAAAAATCGAATGAATTGCTATAGAAGGAAAACATTGAGGTCTATTTTATCTGTTTCCCTATCGCATCCGGCGCCGTTTCAATGGAACTTCCGGCTACGTTAAAAACTTCGCCGTGACAGGATGCCGTGACGAGTGGTTGAGATAGGTATACTGTACGATTCAGGAAAGAGTTTTCAGTTCGAACTTGGTCTTACCCTAACGCATCTGCCCCTGAAACGACTTCGAGGATTTCGGTGGTGATGGCTTCCTGGCGGATGCGGTTCATCACGAGGGTGAGATGGTCGATCAGTTCACCGGCGTTTTTGGTGGCGTTATCCATAGCCGTCATGCGGGCAGCGTTCTCGGCCGCAGCGCTCTCAAGTAATGCACGATAAATCTGGTAATTCACATGGCGCGGGAGAAGCTGATTGAGGATCTCATCCGATTCCGGTTCGAAGATATAATCGAGATGCAACTCCGGCATGTCCGCCGACGCGGGAGTCTCTTCGAAATCAAGTTCCTTGATCGGCAGCAATTGCTCGATGACAACCTTCTGACTGATCATGGATACGAACTGGTTGTAAATCACATAGACTGCGTCAAGCTCGGAAGACTTGAATCCGGCGATGATGTCATTGCCGATTTTCATCGCATGTTCGTAGACGATGTGCGGGAAAAGATCGATATATTCGTCGATGATTTTGAAGTTACGGCGTTTGAAGAATTCGCGTCCTTTTTTACCGACTAGGTTGAGTCCGATGTCATGTCCCGCCTGATTTTCTATCATGAAATCCAGGGCCGAACGGATGACGTTGGCATTGAAGGAACCGCACAACCCTTTGTCGGCGGTGATCAGCAGAACTTCAATGTGCTCATCACCACGATCCTTGAGCAATGGATGGCTGTCGCGGTCGATGCGGGTTGCCAGCGAATTCATCACTTCCAGCATTTTCAACGCATACGGCCGTGCGCTCAGGATGGCGTCCTGGGTTCTGCGCACTCGCGCCGCGGCCACCATCTTCAT
>JAKSCY010000208.1 GCA_022360355.1 Chlorobiales bacterium | reverse complement strand
CGGTCCTCTATGCGCTTGTGTGCACAACACATTTCATCAAGAATTCCCAGGAGGGTATTGAAAATCCCGATACCTATAATCGTCGGTGCCCACATACCGACAAAAACAGCCATGATCTGATGGTTCGCACCCGACCCGAAAATAAAAATGTATATGGAGAGCAGAATGGATATACCGGCCCCTATAAAGTATACTGTCGGCTTCATAGTTGTTGTACTGTTCATACCGTTAATAAACCTCTATGTTGTTGTAAATTTATCATTTTTTAGACTTATACTATACACCGGCTTTATCAATGAAACATCCTGACCTTGTCACCGCTGTATGACTATTCCTGACTACACGACCCTTATCGGGCTTCCCGGAAATATCGCCGTACTGCTCTTCAGTGCTTATCTGCTGTATCTGGGAGCTGAATGGCTGGTGAAAGGGGGCAGCAACCTTGCAACGCGCTACGGGGTAAAACCTTTTGTCATCGGGCTTACGATAGTTGCTTATGGCACCTCGATGCCGGAGTTTGTCGTCAGTTTTTTCGCAAATGTTGTTGAGCATTCGTCTACGATATCTCTGGGAAACATCATCGGCAGCAATGTTACAAATGTCGGACTCATACTCGGCCTTAGTGCCCTGATATTTCCAATCCATATAGCCTTCAAAAGCATCCGCAACCAGCTTTTCTTTCTTTTTGGAATCAGCATACTGCTCTACATGGTGTCCCTTGACGGATCGATCTCCAGACCTGAAGGAGGGCTGCTGATACTGCTGCTCCTCGGCTACCTGTTTGTCCTGTACAAAAAGCCTGAAATGGCAGAAGAAACATTGGAAAAAGCAGACCAGGAACTGAAAATTCACTCTCTCGGTATAAGCCTGTTGATGGTTCTCGGCGGCAGTGCCCTGCTCTCCCTTGGAGCATGGTCTTTTGTAAAAAGTTCGGTATGGGTAGCCGAGCAGTTCAATATTCCGAAGCTTTATATCGGCCTTTCGATTGTCGCACTCGGCACGTCTCTGCCGGAACTCGCTACATCAATGGTAGCTGCATTCAAAAAACAGAGCGAAATATCTGTTGGTAATATTATCGGCAGCAATGTGTTCAATATTCTTTTCGTCCTGGGAGGCGTCGGCCTTATAAAGCCTCTTTCTGTCCTTGAACCAGTCATCCCCGGCGCAGAAAACCTGCACCGGTTTCCACACGCAGAGTATCTGGTTATGATCGTTTTTGGCCTGGTGCTTTTTCCCATGAGCTACCTAAGCGACAAAATCGGGCGAGTATCGGGCTTGCTCCTTCTCACGGGATACTTCCTGTTTTACTGGTGGCTTTTCGGCCAGTAGCCGGTTTACAGAAAAATTCCAGGAGCTTTGCTGCCCTTTTTGCGCTTTGTGGTCAAGGCTGCAATGCCGAGAATGGTAAGCAGAATGTCCGGGCTGGGAACAATAAGGGTGTTGGAACAAAGACTTGCCACCTTCTTGGCAAGAGCGACATCCCTGGTTACAAATATGGCGTACACGTCATCCGTGTACTCAAGCACAGCTTCGAGCATGGGAATATCCGACTCCGTATCGCCGCAGACAAGATGAGGACCTTTTTCGAGATGCAAATTGACACGGCTGTCAATGAACTTCAACCCGTCCCCTTTGTCAAAATCCTTTGTCCCGTTTTCGCCGTCTACCGTGAGAATAATCTCGATGTCTTTACCCGTATCAAGTATTCTGAATACAGTGCCATCAGGGTCCAGTTCATGCACAATACTCGTGACATTGCTCAGCAAAGCAACGGACTCCTCTTCAGGAATGGAGTTGGTGACATCCTGCCGTGCAATCGTCAGCTGACCGAACTTCAACTGAAGCCCTGACCCCACGTAAAAAAACTTTTCAAGTTCAGGCTTCTTTTCAAGTTCGCTTACCCTGAGGGTGAGTTCTTCAAGTCTTTCCTGTTTGAGAGGGTCGATAAAAGACCTGTGTTCACGGAGATCGAGGTCAAGAAACTCCCGGCCTTTGGAACCGGCGTAGATAAACACATTGTCCGGATTGACCGAAACATCGATAATCCCGAAGTTTTTCAGCGGAGCCGATGTAATGAATATCGGATGCTCGGTACAAAGGGATGCGAACCGCGAGAGAAAAACCGCATTGTAAACCGGCTGTATGGACGAACGGTAGTGACCACAGTAGTTGTTGGTTGTGCCGTCCCTGTCGGTAATGAAACAGTTGAAGTGCAGATTATCAAGAAACCCCAGCCCTTTCATCACATGCTGGTCGAACTTGTTGTACAGCTTGCTGATATAATCGATAAAGTAATCTTCACCATGCTCGAGGTAGTATGTATCTTTTTTCAGCTCCCTGATTTCATAAGAAAGATCCACATTGATAGAATGCAGATCATCGATGTGGATAATATTTGTTTCATAGTCCCTGTAATAGACATCCTCGAGCGAGCGACGGGCATTTTTCAGGGACTCGATGGAGCGCATATTGATCACTCTTGCCGAAAAAATATTCTTGACGATCGGGGAACGAATTTTTCTGGTTAAAGCCTTGAGCCGGAACAGATCTTTGAAAGAACGAATAGGCTGCAGGCTGATATCGATATCAGGAATGGAATACTCTTTCGTAGGCAGGATAAAACCCTGTTCCTTTTCAAGGAAGACCGTAGCAGGGCGATCATGATTACTCATGGGAACAGTGGTCTATTGCATTCATGGAATCCTGAGAAAATATGCACATTTCAAAGATAATGATCAAAAAAATCCGTAAAAAACACGTTGCAGAACTCCGAAAGAAGTACTCAAGTACCTCCCGCTAACCTTTTCCCTACAGACACAACAAAAAACGCAGCGGCTGCAACGAGAATGATCATGGCACCGGAAGAGGTATCCAAAAGGTAGGAAAACCAAAGACCGGAAAGAGTAAAGCAGGCACATAACAGTGTTGACAGCAGCATCATCACAAAAAGGTTTCTGCTGAAACTGCGTGCAATTGCCGGCGGTATGGTAAGCAGGGCTATCACCATCACAATACCAACCACCCTGACAAGCACCACCACTGTCAAAGCAATAAGACCGAGTTGCAGCAGGTAAAAAAGCATCGTCGGCACTCCCGAAGCTTCCGCATACTCCTCGTCAAAAGAAATGGCAAGGAACTCCTTGTAGCACAACGCGACGGTCAGAACAATAAAAAGATCCAGTCCCGCTATCATCAAGAGATCAAAGCGGGGTACCGTGAGAATGTTGCCGAAAAGATAGCTGAAAAGATCCGGGGCATACCCCGGTGCAAGTCCGATAAAAAGAACTCCTACAGCCATGCCCGCAGCCCAGAACGATCCTATT
>JAKSCY010000644.1 GCA_022360355.1 Chlorobiales bacterium | reverse complement strand
TACGTGGCGGTCGACAGCGTTGTAGCAGATGTTTGTAGTTCCTCCGGAAAACCATTTTGCATAAGGTGTTTCCCATTCAAGAACCTTGTCCCATTTGTTTTTCCAGTAAAAATTTTCGGCTATGCCTGCCCAGTATTTTTCCGGGTCTTTAGCGGCTTTGCTATAGAGCTTTTCATACTCCTCCATCGAAGAGATATGGGCGTTTTTCGAAAAATCAGAGGGGGGCGGGAATTTTCGTTTTTCCGACAGAACAGAACTAATTGACTTTTGCTCGGCTGGTTTCTGATTCGATTGTTTTCTTTCCTTAGCCATTTTACCGGATTTTAGGTTGACAAAAAGGGAGCCCCGCCCCTTAGCAGGTATACGAAAAAAACGTCATGATTGAAGTGTAACAGGCATGAAGTGTCGAATGGTGTTTTTTAGCGGATGCCTTACAGGAATATGTTCATGCGGTTGACTGATTGAATACCAATTATACAAAAAAAAACAGTGAGCAGGCAAGCAGATAGTTGTATTCACCGGCAATAACTGCCTCAGTTGATAATGGGAGAAGAAGACTAATAAACTGTTTTTATTATCAGATACACAACTCCGAGGATTTTGTTCTCGTTTTTCAGGTGAGGCAGGGTAATTTTCAGGCTGCTTTCATCGGTCAAAACGGTTTTATTGTTTTTTATAGAAGCCTTTGCAAGCACTAACCGGTTATCGCTGAAAACGAGCACAATGCATTGGTCTTTTAACTCAATCTCCGGTTTTACCAGCAGTATATCGCCCTCGTGAACATGCGGGGAGAAGCTTTTGGTGCATCGGAAAGCAAATGAATCAGGGTACTTGACAAGTGCCAGTGGCAGTTTGATGTGTTCTGTTTCTTCTTTTCCGGGGTAAAAAAGTGCTCCGTTTTTTCCTGTTTTGCCGGAAAAAAACGGCACTTCGACAATGTCCGGGAGCCCGTACCGCTCAGCTTTTTCCTGCACAATATCAAGCAGATGATTTACGCGCTCTTCCAGAATTTCAAGTCGCTG
>JAKSCY010000118.1 GCA_022360355.1 Chlorobiales bacterium | reverse complement strand
GGGGGATCTATCCAGTCTTGCCAGTAATCAATGCCTTTGTCGCGTAGCCATAGAGCCGCCTCTTTGAGGAATGAAAGTATTGTCTCGATTTCCTTCGGCTCAGCTTCTCGAAAAGTAAGTTGTTTCATCGGATTAAGAGGGAGAACGCGAGGAGTGAGCAGACCGCTTTAGCGGGTATGCTCGACTCCTTTGTTGTGTGCCGGGCATGCCCGGCGACTTACGAGTGATAGTATGGATTATAGTGACACATATTTCAAACTAAAGTCTCGTGCCAGCCCTAACGGAGGCGAAGGCTAGCCGAGGGCAAGGGGTAACGGTAACGCCAACCCGAAAGAAGCCTTAGGCGAAGATGCGGGCGGACGAACAGCCAGCGGATACAGGCTTGGTTACGACAGGACGAGCCGGCAACACACGGCGAAGTCCTCTATCCGTTGTTTTGCGTAACCGGGTATATCCGACCGTCGTGCATCGAAAGTCGCCGGGATTACCCCGGGAGATCCGTTGCGTGTCTCTGACGAGACTGAGCAGACCGCAAGGCGAGCCCATCGCGTAACGGAAGTCAGCAGAGGGCATGACAAGCCATGTGCTGTGCCCAGGTATGGCAGAGATACTGTGGCACCGTCGCGAAAGCAGGCGGCCAACGGAGAACACAAACATCTGCCTGGAGCCAGGTAACGACATGGCCCAAGGCCCGAACGGTCCCCAGCCGAATGGCCTGGGTAAATGAGAACGGTTAGTAGGATACATACTCTTATGGGCATATCGCAGCCGTCGAAACAGCTACTGCTGAACTTCACCGACTCTCTTGAAGTGCCAGTTTCGGTGAGTTCTGAAATGCCGATAGCGACTAAGTACTCCCAACACCTGACAGCACAGGAACGGCTCCTGGAGATGATCCTGGAGCGAGCGAACGTGTGGTCTGCACTGAAACGCGTTCGACAGAACGACGGTGCCCCCGGCGTGGACGGCCTGACCGTCGGCCAAGTCGGAGGGTACCTTAAACGACACTGGACCAAAATCGAAGCGGCCCTGCTAAACGGGACCTATCAACCGCTACCGGTCCGTCGGAAGGAAATTCCCAAACCCGACGGAGGGGTGCGTCTATTAGGTATCCCGGCCGTGGTGGACCGTGTGATCCAGCAAGCGATCGCCCAAGTACTGGAACTTGTTTGGGAACCGCTGTTCTCAGACTCCAGTTTTGGCTTCCGTCCCGGACGGAATCAGCACGACGCGATTGTGCATGCGAAGGACCTCATCGAGCAAGGCTATCGTAATATCGTAGATCTTGACCTGGAGAAGTTCTTCGATCGGGTCAATCACGACCGCCTGATGAGTCGCCTGGCCACGAAGATAACGGACAAACGCGTACTTGCGCTGATTCGCCGTTATCTCAACAGTGGCATCCTCATCGGAGGACTGGTTAGTCCCACCGAAGAAGGTGTCCCGCAGGGTGGTCCCTTGTCTCCGTTACTGTCGAATATCGTCCTTGATGAACTTGACAAAGAGCTTGAACGTCGAGGACACCGTTTCGTGCGTTATGCTGACGATTGTGTCATCTATGTTCGCAGCCATAAAGCCGCATGCCGCGTGAAAGACAGTGTCACCCGCTTCATTTCCAAGAGACTCAAACTCAAGGTTAATGAAGCCAAAAGCGCCGTCAGTTACCCCTGGTGGCGCAAATACCTCGGATTCAGCTTCACCAGCACCCGTGGTAACACGCGTATCCGCATCCATTCGAAAACGTTTAAACGTTTCAAGGATCGCATACGCGAACTGACCGGCCGCAGTTGTGGCCGAAGCCTCTGGCAAGTCATCCAGAAGCTCAATGAGTATATCCGTGGTTGGTGGGCCTACTACCGCCGCACGGAAACGTACAGTTTTATACGTTCGTTGAACTACTGGATCATGCGTCGTCTACGCGCTCTTCTCTGGCATCAGTGGAAGAATCGCAGAACACGCATCCGTGAACTCAAGAAACGCGGTGTTCCTCACCTCAAGGCGGTCTTCGCGGGATGCTCCCGCAAAGGGCCTTGGCGTATGAGCCGCGTCAAGTGGGTTAACATGGCCTTGCCAAACGTTTACTTCATCTCACGAGGATTATACTTGCTCAGTCCCTGACTGCCCCGATCAGCCGAACCGCCTAGTGCGGACCCGCATGCTAGGTGGTGTGGGAGGGGGCCTCCGCGAGGAGGCTCCCTATCCCGTTAGGATGAAACTAACCACGTACTTCAATTACGAGTCCTTTATCATCTGCGATGCATTTATCTATTACTGCAAGCCATTTATCGCGGAACCCATCAAAGCCATTATTGAAAATGTAGTTAAAATCATCCAAATTAATATTATGCCCTTCACAAAAGTATTGAACTTGTTCACCGGAAATATCAGAAAGGCAACTTCTCAGTTCTTTTAGTGTTTCCTCTGTTGCTGAAAATTCAATCTGATCTTCCAAGTTTAATTCATTTGTGATTTCGCCGCCGCAGAAT
>JAKSCY010000196.1 GCA_022360355.1 Chlorobiales bacterium | reverse complement strand
TCTCTGACTGCCGCCCTTGCACGCCCACCCCTATGGCATAGATACGCATCCCTTCGCTCCCGGCAATCCCGGCAGCCGTCACAGGGCCGATCTCACCCCTGTTGTGCTCCCCGTCGGTCAGCAACACCATAACCTTTTCCCCGGATACCGAGGCCTTCAGGCGGTTTGTCCCCACAAGAATCGCCGAGCCGATGGCGGTACCCTCGTCGCCGATCGCATTTACCGAAACCTGCCTGACAAGCATGCCGAGCAGCTTGTGATCCAGCGTAAGGGGGCATTGCGTAAAACTCTTTCCCCGAAACAGTACAAGCCCGAGCCTGTCCTCAGGACGGTTTCGTATAAAACGCATCGCAATTTCTTTTGCAGCATCGAGACGAGTCCCGCCAAAATCTTCTTCGAGCATCGACTTTGAAATATCCAGCGCCAGAATAATATCGATCCCCCTTGTTGATGCCGCGGAAACCTCTTTTGTTATCTGGGGACGCCCCATTGCAATTACAGCGAGAACAATCGCCGAGCGCGTGAGCCATTGCGGCAGACGCACCCACCTTCCTGCAACTATCCCTTCGGCATTCAGGCTGCTGACACCGGGAAACATTATTCCCTTTCGTCCAAGCTCGCCCCGCCGCTCCAGCCACCAAACCACAGGCAGCACCAGCAAAAGCAAAAGCCACCAAGGCTGAGCCAGCTCAAATCCTGCTGTATTGAGAAACAGTTTCTGCATCCTTCTTCCGGCTTTTCAGGAAAGATGCGAAAAAGAGGAAAAAGTTTCGTCACCTGTTATAACCCCTGCCTATTCACCTTTCTGATAGACAGACCTTCGTATATTGCAGTCGTGTGTGATACTTTTCATTGCAAGCAAAACAGCTCAAACCACTCCCCATGCTCATTCAGCACTCAGTTATCATCAACAAACCGCTTGGCGAAGTAGAAGCGTACCTCACCGATATATCGAACAACCACACATGGCAGGAAGATGTGCTTGAATCAGCCATGATAACAGATGGAGCCATAGGCAAGGGAACAAAGGGTTATGAAGTTCGAAGCATTATGAATTTCTCTTTCCGGACAGAATGGGTGGTAACGGAATATAATCCCGGAAAGTCCTTCAGTTTTGCCAGCAGTTCAAGCGTCGCCCCCTATGAGGGAACATTCGAGCTTGAGAGCGTTGAAAACAGCACGAAAGTCACCTTTTCATTTACCATCCGCACCTCAGGCTTTAACGCTCTGTTCGATCCGGTCATGAACAGTGTCTTTGCCCCCCGGTTCCGCAGCAACCTCGAAAAACTCGTCACCATCCTGGAAAACCGCTGACGGTCAACCTTTCAGTGCCTTCCTTGCCTGATCGAGGGAAACACGACAGTCTTCCCTGCCGGGCCGGCTTTCGGCAAACTTGACAAGATCCGCCTGGTCAAGCAGTCCGACCAGGGTATCTGCATGCGGCGCCGAACAGCCGGAAAGTTCATCTTTTATCTCGCTCGTCACCCCTTCGAGAGCCCTGATATGATACTCTCCTTCGAGATACTCACGGATCAGATAACTGAGCCGTTCATAGCACTCTTCGGGCTGCATTCCTTTTTCGAGACTTTTTTCAAGCTTCCGTATTTTCCTGAGAGCATCCTTCTCAGGATCAACCGGTTCAGAAGGCGATCGCGTTCTTTTCCTCACAAAATACCCGATGAGAACAATCCCTGTGATGATCATAACACCCGAAAAAACAGGAAACAGATAATCCGTCCAGGGACGATAAGGCCTTTTGACCGGTTTTATCGGCAGCAGCTCGGTCATGGAGGAATCTGTCAATGCGTTAACCTTAACAGCACCTGCCGGAGCCACCTGCATTGTCTTTTCTCCACCCGAAGTATCGCGAAGGGTAACGGTAACCGGAGGCAATGCATGTTCCCCGATATCGAACAACGCAAGTTCGGCTTCCAGTACGGTCGTTCGTTCGCGCAGTCTTTTCGTCTCCTGTCTTATCGACACAAAAGGCGAAAGCCGGGTGCTGTCGGGCAAAGCAAAAACAACAGTCAGCCCCGGATCGTGCTCCACCGTGACGGCGTACGAAATCCTGTCTCCTATGGTAATTTCTTTGGGGGAAAAGAGATACCTGTACTCGAATCCATCATCAGCTGCCAAAGCTTGAGGCACAAAAAAAAGAAAAAACAGCGACAGCAAAAGCATTGCCGTCATGTCAGATTTTCTTTTCACGATAGCGGAAAAACCTGTTGAGAGAACCGATAATGGAACGGTTGGTTTCAAGATAGACCGTATCGATTTTCAGACTGCTGAGCTGCTTTTTCAGAGCTTCGCGCTGTTCCCGCCTGGAAATCCTGTAGCGCTCCAAAGCTTTTCCACCGGCTGCATCGACTATAGTTTTCCCGCCGGTCTCAAGATCGTGAAGATGGAGCATGCCGGTGCGAGGAAATTCCCTGTCAAGCGGGTCACTGAGATGGATAAGCACGAAATCATGTTTCGCGTTGAGTATCTTCATTGCTTTTTCGTAGCGCTCATCGACAAGGTCGGTAAGCAGAAAAACAATCGCCTGCCGCCTCTGTGTCGAACGGATAAAGTTCAGGGCGGCACCGATATCGGTACCTCTGCTTTGCGAATTGAGGCTTATTATCTCTTCAAGTATAACCAGTACATGACTCCTTCCCTTGCGTGGAGGTATGAACTTTTCAACCCGATCGGAAAATATCAGCAGCCCTACCTTGTCATTGTTCATGATCGCGCTGAAAGCAAGTACCGCGCAAACTTCCGCCGCAAGCTCTTTCTTCGTGCGCTGACGGCTCCCGAACAGCATCGACCCTGACCCGTCGATAACGAGCAGCAGTGTCCTTTCACGCTCTTCCGTAAAAAGCTTAACATACAAGTCGTTTTTGCGCGCTGACGTGTTCCAGTCGATTGTGCGAACATCGTCTCCCCAGGAATATTCGCGTACATTGCTGAACTCGATACCGCACCCCTTGAATGAAGAATGGTACTCACCGCTGAACAGTTCATTCACCAGACGCTTTGAACGAATCTCGATATGCCTGATCGTCCACGCCAGCTCTTTCATGTTCCGGACACTGCGTTGCATGGTAGAAACAAGTCAAATTTCAAAAGTGAAAAGTCAAAATCGACCGGATAGCTTGATGAAAACAGTGCTTTCTCCGAGTACGATTACCGCTTCGCTGATAGAGTGAC
>JAKSCY010000665.1 GCA_022360355.1 Chlorobiales bacterium | reverse complement strand
TTCACCCGCTCATCATCTGGTGGACGTTCATGCCCACCTGTGTGATGCCGTGTTTGACCGTGATCTGGAAACCGTGCTGTCCCGCGCCAGGGCAGCCGGTGTCGGCTCGGTCATTGCGGTGGGAGAGGATCTGGCCGATGCTCGCAAGAACATCTCTCTGGCCGCGGCCAATCCCATGATCCGACCTGCGGCCGGACTTTATCCAACCTGCCTCGATCTGGACAAGGCGCAGGAGATGGCGGAGTTCATCCTTGGACATCACGATCAGCTGGTGGCCATCGGCGAGGTGGGGCTGGACTTCTGGGCGGTTCAAGATCCGGAGGGCAAAGCGGTCCAGCGCGAGATTTTCGGCAAATTCATTGCGCTGTCCAAAGATCTCTCCCTGCCGCTGAACATCCACTCAAGATCGGCCGGTCGTCACGCCGTCAAGATGCTGCTGGAACACGGCGCCACCCTGGTCCACCTGCATGCTTTTGACGGCAAATACGGCACGGCCATGCCGGCGGTGGAAGCCGGTTACTACTTCTCGGTTCCCCCATCAGTGGTTCGCTCCCGCCAGAAGCAAAAGCTGGTCAAACAACTCCCACTCTCCTGCCTGCTGGTAGAGAGTGACAGTCCGGTTCTGGGACCGACACCCGCCGAGCGCAATGAGCCGGCCAACATACCCGTGGTCGTGGAAGCCATCTCCTCCATCAAAGGGGTAGACGCCCGGAAAGTGATAGAGGCAGTGGCGGAGAATACAGCCCGGCTCTATCCGATCGGCGATCGTTAACCAACGTCTTCCAGCAGACGTGTCGAAGAACTTCAGCTATATGGCTTTTTCGATAAGGGCGCGGGGCGCTTTCAGGGTTGGTCGGATGCGAAGATATTGATAGCGATCCGAAGAGCGGATCTTTATCTCCCTGATGTGGTTTCCCTGTAAAAGGGTCAGCGGCACCTGCACGCCGGCATTTCCCATGGACCATACCTTGCGGTAGAAATCGGCCAGGCCGGTTACAGGCTCTCCGTTGACGTTGAGCACAATATCATGGGCCTGTAATCCGGCTTCCTGGGCCGGCCCTTCACCATAGACACGACTGATCACGACACGGCCGTAACTCTCCTGTGCATTGACCCCCAGCCAGGGTTTTGGCGGTGTCGTGGTGCGTCCTTTGTCGATGAGGTCATCCAGAATCGGTTTGAGCAAATCAATGGGAACAAACATGTTG
>JAKSCY010000349.1 GCA_022360355.1 Chlorobiales bacterium | reverse complement strand
GAGCCATAGCCCGCCTTTCCCCAGATGCGCTCCAACGTTCTCGGCAAACAACCTCCGCTCTTCTGCGGAATCGAACGAATGGAAACAGCCCCTGTCAAAGACAAAACCGAAAGGTGCTCCATCGACTTGCTGTTTCAGAAAATCGGCAACAAGAAACCTGCACTCAACACTGTCTTGCTGTGCCTTGCTGCGAGCTTCTTTAATTGCACGTGCTGAAACATCAACTCCGGTCACCTGAAAAGCTTTCCGGGCAAGCCATAGGGAATTGTCTCCCGTACCGCAGCCGATATCAAGTGCCCGACAGCTTTTCACCGGCATTTTCTCAACCATTTCAACAAGATTGGCATCTGCCCTACCCAAATCCCAAGGGGTGTCGCCCTTTGCATATCGTTCTTCAAAGCGGTTTTCCTGTAACATCGCCTCTCTCCTTTCACAATATTTTTTTCACGGAAGGCACATCTGACCGGCAATCAGTCCAGCAGCAGTTTCAGGCAGCGCAATCCCACCCATTAACCGGTAATACGGCTTCCTCGGTATTCTCCGGCCCCGAAAGGTGACAGTGGTGGACAACACCGCTATCCTGATAAATCTGTTTTTCCGTATCAACTCAAGCTCGCATGTTGCCCGCTCAGCCCTCGCATGATTTGACGATTGCTTTTCCCTGTCAAGATCAGCCTTGTATGCCCTGGATTTATTTGTAGACGGATATTTCCTGACTGTCATAAAAGATGAGGAAGGTGAAATAACTCGATTAGAAAAGATTCGGTACTGAAAGTTATTGAATGTTTTTAAATTACAGCATCCCATTTGCCCGGCAGGACTTGCAATGCACTCCTGCCGCAGCTGAAAATAAACTGATTACAGCATTTCAGGGGACAACAGTAACCCGGAAATGGTCAAGTATTTTGAAAAAAACAAACAGAAGGAAACACCAAAGCATGGCAAGAAATTTCAATTTCAGCGCGGGCCCGGCAATGTTGCCGACAGCAGTAATAGAACGCGCCCGCGAAGAGATGCTGGACTGGAACGGTTCAGGAATGTCTGTAATGGAAATGAGTCACAGAGGCAAGGAATTTGTCTCCATCGCGGAAAAGGCTGAAGCGGACCTGCGTGAGATTCTGGCGATCCCTGACAATTACAAAGTGCTTTTCCTTCAAGGCGGTGCCTCGAGCCAGTTTGCAATGGTCCCGCTCAATCTGCTGGGAGACAAAAAAAATGCAGACTATCTCAATACCGGCATGTGGTCCAAAAAAGCGATTGCCGAGGCCAAACGTTTCTGCAACGTGAATCTGGCAGGCGATACCTCGGGAGATAATTTCACAACCGTCCCCGATCAGGACGCACTGAGCCTCGATGCTGATGCTGCATATGTACACTACACGCCTAACGAGACCATAGGGGGCGTGGAGTTTGGCTACGTTCCGGAAACAGGTGAAATTCCACTGGTTGCGGATATGTCATCGACCATACTGTCCCGGCCTGTCGATGTTTCAAAGTTCGGAATCATTTACGCCGGTGCACAGAAAAATATCGGACCTTCCGGCCTGACCATCGTCATTATCCGTGAAGACCTGATCGGCAATCCCGCTGACGGCCTACCGACGATGTTCAACTATGCCACGCATGCCGATTCCGGCTCCATGTACAACACACCGCCCACTTACAACTGGTATATTGCCGGTCTTGTTTTTGAATGGCTCAAAGAACGGGGCGGGCTTTCTGCAATGGCGGAAATAAACCAGAGAAAAGCAGCGAAACTCTACGCTGCAATCGACGATTCAGGATTCTATGCCAATCCTGTTGCCGAAAATGCCCGTTCCTGGATGAATATCCCTTTCACGCTGGCCGATCCCGGCCTTGATGCGGAGTTCCTTTCGGGCGCCACAGAAAGAGGCCTGTTGACACTGAAAGGACACCGTTCCGTAGGGGGCATGCGAGCAAGCATTTATAATGCCATGCCCGAAGAAGGAGTCGATACACTGATAGATTACATGCAGGAATTCGAACAAAAAAACGGTTAACATCT
>JAKSCY010000244.1 GCA_022360355.1 Chlorobiales bacterium | reverse complement strand
TGGCAGACCTATAGATGATAGGTTCTGGAATTCCTACGGTATCATCGGTGGCGAAGTCGGCGGTCACGTACATGACTACTCTGTAGGTATATCAGGCAATGCTATCACCTTTGGTGTCGGCCTACCCAAACCGGAGGCTGTCGGTACGCCTTGGGAATCCACGAGAAATAACCAGACCCTGATCGCCGAAAACGCGATTAATGACACCGATTGGCACCACATCGCCGTTACCCGCGATGTTGTCAGCGGCGAGATGGCCATCTTCATCGACGGCGAATTGGCCATGAACGAGATCCCGGATCCCTGTTATGTACCGGATCCCAACGATCCGAACGACCTCGCGCCTCTAGTTGAGGTTCCAGCGATTGCCATGGGGCCAACCGGCTACAAAGACGCACCGGCTACCCTCATCATCGGTGCCCAGCGTTTCAATCCCAAGTCGGGGATGATGGAGCGTTCGGTGGCGGGTGAGCTCGATGACTTGAAGTTCTACAACTATGTGCTTACCGCCGATGAGATCAAGAACCTGCTCTTTAAATCCATGGATGCCTGGTATCCGATGGAAGCCGGTGAATCATATCGAGGTTGTTGGTAATACTTCATCCACAAATCGTTGCGAATATCCCTTAATGTGGGGACGGCAATCCGTGCCTCATCCACCTGATCGAGGTCCAATTCAGCTGAAACGACCGCGTCGATTTTGTCTTTGCCTTTGGCGATTACTTTGCCGAAAGGGTTAACAATCATACTCTCTCCGAAATATACCTTTTCCCATTCTGTACCGATGCGGTTCGAGTATACCGAGAACAAACCATTATCAATCGAACGCACCAAATTTATGATATCCCAATGCACCCCTCTGGCATTTCCTGATGTCGCAGTAGGGCAAACATGATTTCAGCTCCCATCATCGCCAAGATGCGGGAAGTCTCAGGGTAACGCCGGTCGTGGCAAACAATGCTACCGAATTTAGCCTGCGGTGCAAAATCTGTCTCCGGAACCTGAAATTCATTACCTCGGCGGAAATATAATTTTTAAAGCACTAGAACCCCAGCAACCTGAGTTTCTCGATACACAATATGTTGTATGTGGTCTTTTCGGCTTTGCATCAAATATATGGTAGATAGATCAAAAACTTATCCATTATTCCAAACCTGTTTATTACTCCAACAACCTTGCAGATATCAGGG
>JAKSCY010000121.1 GCA_022360355.1 Chlorobiales bacterium | reverse complement strand
GGGGAGTATGAGGTTGTATTTAACGATCTCAGTGGATGGACAACACCGGCAACCGAGACAGTGACAGTTCAAGAGGCATCACCTGCTCCGGCACCTGCAAGTGCGACGGATGGTAATGATGCTTCGGTGACCGGCACCTACACATTGATACTTGGATCACTCGAAGTAAACGTAGCAACCTCTCCCAACTATGATCCGCTCAACAGCTCAGCAACATGGACCCTGAGTCAGACTTCAACAGTTTCGGGGATAACTTTTTCCACCATCAGCCGAAGCGGAAGCAAGACCATCAATGATGTCCCCTTGGGTGATTATGAAGTTGTATTTGATGACGCAGCTGGCTGGATAACACCGGGTAATAAATCGCTAACGCTCAGTTCTGCCACAACGGAGTCAACTACCGGCACTTATGCACTTCAGGTCGGCACTTTGAACATAAACGTGGAATCCAGCCCGAACTACGATCCTTTGAACAGCAGCGCCACCTGGACGCTGAACCAGACAGCCTCAACTTCAGGTTTTCCATTTTCCACCATATCGGGTACGGGTTCGCAGTCATTCAGCGATGTGCCCTATGGAACATATGAAGTCGTTTTTGATGATGCCACTGGCTGGGAAACACCGGGAGCTCAAACACTGTTGTTACCAGCAGTCCAGGACAGGGCAAACTCGGTAAATCCCACTGTCACTTCCGACGAGGCCTCAGCGACAGGAACGTATGTCCTCAAAGTGGGAACCCTGACGGTCAACATCGCCAGCGATCCCGACTGGGACGACACCAATGACAACGCCGGCTGGACGGTTACCGCCCAATCAACGGTCTCGGGGATCTCCTTCACTCCGGTATCAGGCACTGGCACACAAACCATCAATGATGTGCCACTTGGAATCTTTGATATCGACTACGCAGACCGAACCGGCTGGGTGACACCGGCCAGCGATACGGTCACGGTTGAAGAAACATCACCGGCACCGGCCGAGTCTAGTGATGGCAACGATGCCTCGGTCACCGGAACCTACACCCTTGAGATGATTGATCTGACGGTGACGATTACTACCAGTCATTCACCCTCCTCGATTCCCGGCTCTGCTCCCTGGAGCGTGAGTGGAACCACAACGGGCGGACCATCCTTCTCGACCTCGGGAACCGGTTCGGGCGTTGAGACCATTCCCACCGGCGATTACACAATCAGCTACGGTGACTTCACCAACTGGGATACACCCGCCGATGAACCGATAGCAGTCAACATTGCACGAGAAGTTGTTGGCCTTTATGTCCGTCATCTCGGTAGTGTGGAGGTATTCATCACTCCCGATGCGGCGATAGCGGGTGGAGCTGGCTGGCGGACCAACCCGAACGAAGGCTGGAGAGACAGTGGCACTACAGCAAGCGGCATTCCGACAGGAATAGTATACGTTGAATTCAACGATGCCACTGACTACTTCACACCCAGCAGTGTTCAGGTGATCATAACCGACGGTACTACTCAAACAGTAATCGTCAGCTACAGCGATGACCTGACCGGCACTGGCAACCTGCAGATCAACATTGATGGTGTTAACGGGAATGGAAACGGTAGTGCACCCGCAAATATTCAAACGCTGCCGCAATGGCGCTTTGCTGGTGAGAACACCTGGTATGACAGCGGCGTCATCATCGCCAACATTGCCAATGGTAATTACGACATCGAATTCAGCGTTGTGGAAGGCCATCTGCCACCGAGCCAAACCAGCGTCACGGTCCGTCCGGGCATTGATAATGATGTAGCTGCTGAATATCTCAGACCTCTGATCGTTCACAAGAGTGATTACGACGGCGATGGTGCCGAGGATCTT
>JAKSCY010000455.1 GCA_022360355.1 Chlorobiales bacterium | reverse complement strand
GCAACTTCTTTTTCTTCAAGGAAGCGCGGAATGACTCCGCGGACGGTTCCGCCGTTTTGCATGACGGCGTTTGCTATACAGCCCATCAGCCCGATATTGCCGCCCCCGAATACCAGGGATATGTCGCGTTCGGCAAGCCCTCTACCGAGTTCCGAAGCAGCCGCAAAATATTTCTCGGGCGAATTATTACTTGAGCTGCAGTAAACCGTGACGGATTTTGCCATGTATATGATTGACTATTTACAATTTTCGAAAGTTTTTTTCCTTATTCACTAATCGCTCCTTTCCCTTGCCAACTGAGGGCCGCTTACTGATTTCATTCTCTCACCGGTTCATTGTTGTGCTGTCATCAGATCGCTGGTAGACATAGGTTTTTGGTTCGGATATTTTTTTAACCGAAAAAAAGCCCGAGGCACGTTTCCACAGATCTGTATCTTCAGCGTAGTCAAGTGCTTGAAATCCTTTCAGCGATGTGAAGACATCTCGTTTGCCGAAAAATGTTCCCCCCAGAATGCATTCCTGAATATGTATTTTCTTTTCCGGGTTGTAACAGTCGGTTACATAGACATTTTCATCTCCGCAGAACCCTCCTGAGAGAAGGTCTGTTTCAGGATGGGTTTCCAGATAGAGGAAACGCGATGCAAGATGTTCGGGAAGGTAAAAGTCATCACTGTCAAGAAATGTAATGTATCGGCCGAAAGATGCCTGGATACCGGCATTTCTTGAAAGAGCCGCCTTGCGGTTCGAATGTTTCATGTAACGGATGGTGTCGTGCTTTTCCATGAACTCCGATATACGCTCGAAAGTTTTATCGGTGCTGCCGTCATCGACAATGACAAGTTCCCAGTCTGTAAACGTCTGGCTGATGACGCTTTGGACTGCACGTACAAGGGTTTTTTCGCGATTGTAGGTTGGCAGTATAACCGATATGTCGGGTGTATGGGAAAAGTTCATGTTTAGGGCACCTCTATTTATTTATTCCGCGATTCAATTGCTTCGTTGAGCGTTGCTCGAAATCCTCATGTACTCTGTGTACACTCCGGTTTCTGCGCTCCGTTCGCCTTGCTCTTGTACCGCTCATGACAATAAATAGAGGTGCCTTACAGGGTTTATTACTGTTCGCCGATAATCTGGACAAACATCTCGCGTTCTCTTGGGCGGTTGTCATGATCGATGTAGACGATCTGCTGCCATGTTCCCCGCACAAGTTTTCCTCCGCTGACCGGCATGGTTATTCCCGGTCCCATCAGAGATGCCCTCATGTGTGAAAAACCGTTATCGTC
>JAKSCY010000106.1 GCA_022360355.1 Chlorobiales bacterium | reverse complement strand
GCCACCACAGCCCCCACAGGCCGTGATACAGACAGTACCGGTATGCCCCTGCGTATGGCCAACATCCTGGGGCAGCTGGTTACCCCGGCCTATGTTACCCGCCAGGCAGTGCTCAAGCCCCAGCAGGTCAATAAGGCGAAAAAAGCCATCAAGAAAGCCTTTGAATACCAGGTTGAAGGCAAGTGCTTCAGCTTCGTGGAAGTGGTTTCCACCTGTCCCACAAACTGGGGCATGACACCGCTTGATTCCCTGAAGTGGGCTGAAGAAAACCTGCTGCCCTATTATGAGCTGGGAGATTACAAGGTCCCTGAAGAATAGCGGCATAAGGCGCGTACGACAATTGTCTTCAAGGACGTGATCCATGGTCCGCAGTAACATGATCTTGGACCATACTGAAAAGGTGAAAAACAAAAACCAAACTCAATACACGAGTTTATGTGGAGAAACCAATGCAGACAGAAATAAAATTTGCCGGATTCGGCGGTCAGGGAATTCTTCTCAGTGCCAAACTGCTTGCCCATGCTGCCATGAAGCAGGATTACTTTGTGGCCTGGGTACCCTCCTACGGGCCGGAGATGAGAGGCGGGACCGCTTATTGCACAGTTGTCATCAGTGACCGGCGTATCGGGTCCCCGATTATTAAAAACCCGGCCCATCTGGTGGCCATGAACCGGCCATCGCTGGAAAAATTTGCCAAAGATGTAAAAAAAGACGGCGTTATCCTGATCAACAGCTCCCTGATCCCCACCAGAAGCGAACGGAACGACATCACCGAGCTGATCGTTCCTGCCAATGATACAGCCATTGCTGCCGGCAGTGTCAAGGCGGCCAATATTGTCGCACTGAGCGCATTTGCCGCAAAAACTCAAATTGTGGATCTGGCGTTGCTGAAAGATTGTGTGAAAGAGGAATTTGCCGCCAAGGCGAAAATTATTCCTTTAAATATGAAAGCGTTTGACGAGGGTGTTGCCATCGCAGAGCAATCCTAGATATCTGGTTGTCAGTTGTCAGAAACATAGTACAACAGATAACTGGTAACCCATAACTGATAATTTATAAGGGGGCACTATGATCAGAATAGAAATATCGCTT
>JAKSCY010000237.1 GCA_022360355.1 Chlorobiales bacterium | reverse complement strand
CGCCGGCGCCGCGCATCGCTGAATGCCGACCGCGCCCAACCCGAAAACGCCAGCACGCCAATTACGCCTTTCCCGCCATGACTGACCGGCACGGCCAGAATATCCCGTTCGGCGCTTAATGAATCAAATTCTTCTTGCGACCAATCCCGCACGGAATCCAGATTATCCACCAGCTCATCGAGCCAATCAGCCATCTGCGTCGGCTCGCCCTGCCCCGCTTTAATAATTCGAATCCCCCGCCCCGGAATCGCCAGCGCCCCGCAATCCACGTCCATCTGCTGCAGGCAGAGCAGCAATACTTGACTGAGCGTCTTTTCGCATTCTTGCTTTTCGTAGACCAGCGTCTCTAACTGGTGTAAAAGACTTTCTTCCGATGCCTGGACATTCAACTTGCGGTAGCCGTCCAGCAACCGGTAGCGAAGACTGAGTTCGCGCTGCAAGCTCCGTAGGCCCGGCCGCAATAGATCGACACAAAAGTCATAGGGCATGTTTTCTGCGGACGGGTCGACCAGGATGGCCATAGTGCCCATCATCATGCCCCGTTCGCTGACCAGGGGCGCCAGATAAGCCATGGTATCGGTCAGGCGGACACGGCCTTTTTCCGGGGCCAGATTAGGGTTGTCTATGAGCAGCCTCAGATTTTCCTGATACTCGGGACTCAACTCGGTCCGATGGCCCACATCGTCGTGCCAGCACATACGCCCGTCCCGGTCATAGCAGATGAAACCGGCGGCCTGGGGTAACAAGGCCTTCAGGAAATCAGCGTAATCACGAAATACCTGATCTTTGTCTCGGGTGACAGTCATATTCGGGCAGGCAGACTCGGGGCAAAAATGATCCCATCAAAGGCCTCAGATCACTGTGATAGCGCTCCCAGATCCGGGCTATAACCCAGCAAAATGTGACCTGGGTCCGGTCCTCTTCCACTGATCAGGCGGGCTCGGGCGACCCTTGGCCGAACCGTGGCTTTCGGCACTGCGGCGTACTTGTTTCGGAAATTTGATCGTCCTTATACTTCCATCAGGACAATACTGGAGGTGACCCCCTCCGCGACCGGAAGAATATGACTGAAATATCG
>JAKSCY010000787.1 GCA_022360355.1 Chlorobiales bacterium | reverse complement strand
TCGGCATCCATGCGGGCAAGGTTTTTTTCATGATCGCCAAGTTCTTTTTCAAGCGAAACAAGGTGTTGTTCTTTTTCTTCAAGGCGAACATCCTGAAGCTTGTTTTTGAGAGATTGCAGCTTGGCCTCTTCAACCCGAATCTCTTTTTCCAGATCACGTTCTTCAGCCCTGAGGCGGTCCCGTTCAGCCTTTTTTCCCAAACGCAGCCCCTCGTTCTCGGTGGTGCTGCCACCGAAGACGATTCCGTTGCCACCGATTTTTTCTCCATCCGGAGTCACGAAAGTACATCCGGGGTTTTCGAGAGCAAGTTTTTCTGCCGTTTTGAGGTCTTTGGCAATGTAGCAGTGTCCTGTGAGCAATGTAATTGCATCATCCAGCTCACGGGGGATGCTGAGAATGCTTTTGATTTTTTGGGCGCCTTCAATTTCAGGCAAGTTTACCGGTTCAGGTTTTCTGACCATCTCGAGCACGAGAAATGTTACCTTTCCCTTACCCGCCTGTGACAGGGAACGGATGCCTGCTTTTGCTTCCTGAAGAGATGAGCATACATAGTAACTCAGCGAGTCACTTAATACAGCATTGACTGCTTTCCGGTGGCTGTCTTCAAGCGATATAAGGTCGGAGAGGCAGCCGTAACCTGTTTTGCCGTTGTCACCGTTTTCAAGCCATGCGATTCCTTCGGGGAGTCCCTCGTAGTTATCGAGGATGGAATCCGCCAGCAATATCCGGTTTCTCAGATGATCGAGCCGGGAACGAATTTCCAGAAGATACTCTTTTCCGGCCTCCAGCTGCTTGCTCAGATCCTGCTGCAGTTTTTTCAGTGAAAGCAACTCTTTTTTTTCGGAAGCAATGACTTTTTGCCGGGTGTCGATGAGTTCAAGGAGCCTGTTTCTTGCCGGCAGCGTATCGTTAATGATACCAAGGAGTTCATTCTTGTGGTTATCCAGGCCGCTGATCGTGCTTTTCAGATGATCGGTTGTTGTTTCCAGTCTTTGTCGTGCGATATGGAGGAGAGAGCCTGCTTTCTGGTGTTCCGAGATACTTTCTCTTACTTTTTCCACTTCCTGCCTTGAAAGGGCAAGGACACTCTGTAGACTTTCCTGCTCCTTTTTCAGTGAACTCAGTTCGCGTTCTTTTGCACTGCAATCCTCCTCAAACGGCTCAAGCTTTCCGGAAAGCTTTTTTTCGTCATTTTCAAGCTCTATTGCCTGCTGCTTTTTTCCGGCAATCGATTCTGTGATGCGTATGATGTTGTCTCTGAGGTTTTTTTCCTGCTCCTGCATCTGCAGAATGTTTTTTTCCAGAGTGTGGAATACTTTGTTTTTTTCGTTCAGCGCTGTCTGGGCTTCCGAAAGCAGACGTTCCTGCTCGAGCTGCTCGAGTTCCGATTCCTGGAGAAGACTGTCGCGGGATGCAATTTTTGTCGTCAACTCCTGAATTATTGTTTCCTGGTCACTGATTTTTGTTTTGAGGGGCTTCAGTTCGTCAAAATATTCATCAAAGCTGAGCTTGCTGAGTGTCAGATCGAGTTCTCTGAGAGCGGTGTTAAGTTCATGGTATTGCTCGGCTTTCCTGACCTGGGACTTCAGGCTCCTTGCTTTTTTGGTGACTTCCGCCAGGACATCATTCACCCTTTCCAGATCCCGGGTTGTGCTTTCAAGTTGTCTGAATGTTTGTTTACGGCGT
>JAKSCY010000726.1 GCA_022360355.1 Chlorobiales bacterium | reverse complement strand
TCATCACCATTGAAGCCGAAGATGTAAGTGGAGAGATCGCTATTGTTAAAGCTGCCGAACAAATAGATGGTGTTTTAGCTGTTGAAATGGTGTATGCTTATAGTGAAGAGGAATTAAATAAAGAGCGTGATAAAGTTGAGATTGCAGAAGAAACACCACAATGGTTAAACAACGAATCATTGGATGCCCGTGACATTAAATATGGAGGTGATTTAAGAAAAAAAGTATAAGCGAAATTTATATATTTGAAACACATTTCTTCGAGTTATAATTCCTAAGTCAATGGATACGGAATTTGTACCGATGGGATTGGTTAGAAACAACCAATCCTCCCGATTTCTGACAGAAAATCAGAATGACTTGGAAAGGAGAAAGGATACATAAACCTCATCATCATTGATGAGTTATATTGCATTATTTTCCACTGTTGTTTACTGATGGAATTTGATATCAATTCATTTTGATAATACCTTTCTGCTTTTCATTTATTTATCAACCATCAATAAATATAATGGAAACAGAATTTCTTTTTTTTATTGCCATATTTATTACTTCCATCCTTTATTCATCAGTAGGGCATGGTGGTGCCAGCGGCTATTTAGCAGTTATGGCATTGTTTGCTGTTAACCCAATTTATATGCGTGCCTCTGCCCTAACCCTTAATATGTTTGTGGCCGGCATCTCCTTTTATCACTTTTATCGTGGAGGTTATTTTCGTCCAAAACTTCTGCTTCCTTTTATTGCTTTATCCATTCCCATGTCATTTATTGGTGCCCGGGTTGATATCGACCCTCGAACCTATAAAATTATCCTTGCCATTTTCTTACTGATCGCGGTGGTACGAATGGTTTTCTTTACAAAATCTGAGAAAGAAACAAAACAAGTCAATTTACCTCTGGCACTTCTTTTTGGTGCCGTACTTGGCTTTTTTTCCGGAATGATAGGAATTGGCGGTGGCATCATTCTTAGTCCTCTCCTATTACTCATGGGTTGGGCTTCAATAAAAGAAACGGCTGCCATATCAGCCATATTTATTTTCCTTAATTCAGCAAGTGGCATTTTAGGGGTTCTGGCCACAGGATTTGAACCCATTAGCAGTATTTATATCTTAATAATAATTGGCATTGTTGGCAGCATGATAGGTTCTCGTTTGGGACAAAAGAAGTTTACACCCAAATACCTGATGTATATGCTGTCTTTTGTATTGTTGTTTGCCAGCTTTAAACTATTCTACTTTTCCTGATGAAATACACCGGAGTCATATTAGCAGGAGGTCTTAGTACACGCATGGGACAAGACAAAGGTTTAATCAATTACAATGGGAAAGCCATGGTGAAATATGGCATTGAGGCTCTAAAACCCTTGTGTTCTGAGATAATCATCAGCACAAACAACCCTGTTTATAGTCGATTC
>JAKSCY010000798.1 GCA_022360355.1 Chlorobiales bacterium | reverse complement strand
TTCGGCCCTCGCCTTGGCCCAGAAGATACTTTCCCAGGAGACCGCTCTCCGACCCGGTCCGACGACGGAGGTGAGGAAACGACCGGAGCTTCCCGGGATAGGGTCCTTTAAAAGGATTTCACGATCCGAGTGGGTCTTGCGGCAGGAAGGGTTCTACACCAGGCTCGAGGTGATCGAGGAGAAGATCCTCCATTCGGTCTCAAGGGGCTCGTTAAAAGCGGTTCACATCCCGGAGATAGACCGCTTGAGGGAGAGGGTCCGCCGGGAGATGGGGCTGGAGGAGGGGTTCGACTATATCGTGGCCGAGATCTGCGGCCTGCAGGGAACCGACCGCAAGACCAGGCTGAGATACATGCGCTCCATCCTTGGCTGGCACCGTTCCTGGCCCTTGAAAGGTTATTTTTTCTATGGCTCCAACCGGTTCATGAAGACCGTGATCAGCCTGGCCAAGCCCTTGATGCCTTTTCCGGTCCGAACGGTGGGCGGACTGGAGGAGGCCTTGGAGATGATTACCCGGCGGAGACCGGAAAAGGCCGGGAACAGGAGTCCGGGCCCGGTCAAAAGGCCAAGCCTGGTCTGTAACTGGGGCTATCGGAAAGAGGCCCAGGTGGAGGAGATACTATCCTTCCTGGCTGACATTGACTGGGAGAGAGAGAACCCGGTCCCGGAGCACCGCAAGGAGCCGAGCCATCCCTTTTTTGAGGTCTTCGAGGCGATCAGCCTCATTAACAACGAGCTGGACGAGCTCCTCCGGGAGAGGGACCGGTCTGAGGAGGAGAAGATGAGGATGGAAGCCTGCCTCCGCCGGAACGAGAAGTTGGAGGCGGTGGGAACATTGGCCGGAGGCATTGCCCATGACTTTAACAATATCCTGGCCGCGATCGTGGGTTACGCCGAGCTGGCCCGGCACGAACTCCCGGAAGAAAACCGGGCTAGAGAATACCTGGAGCAGATCCTGGTCTCCAGCTTTCGGGCCAAGGAGCTGGTCCAGCAGATGCTGAACTTTGCCCGCCGTTCCGCCAGGGACCGGAAACCGGTGGTGGTCAGCCGCTTGATTGAAAAGGCCTTTGAACAGCTCAAACCTTCCCTCCCCCCTGGGATCAAGATCAAGCTGGAGCATTCGTTCGAGGAAGGGGTTGTCCTGGCCGACCAGGAACAGATCCAGCAGGTCCTGGTGAATGTGCTCGATAACGGGGTCCGGGCCATGGGAAACAAGGATGGGGTTTTGGAGGTCGGATTGGAGCGGGTGAGGCTGAACGGTAAACGCCTGAGCGGGGAGACCGAGCTGGAGCCGGGCCACTACCTGGAGATCCGGGTCAGGGACACCGGGGTGGGGATGAAGAAGGAGGTAATAGGTCGCATCTTCGAGCCCTTCTTTACCACCAGGGAGACCGGACAGGGCAGAGGCATGGGCTTGGCCGTGGTTCACGGGATCGTCAAGGTCCATGGGGGAGAGGTGAGAGTCAAGAGCAAGCCGGGACAAGGCTCGACCTTCAGTATCATGCTGCCCCTCATGGGTGAGGATAATCGGGATAATTATGGAATATCAATAAAAGAGAATCAAATCAATCTGACCAGCTCGGATTTAAGTAAGGAGTTTTGAACCCCTGAAGGAGGTTTCATCCCCCGCGGCTTGTCTCGAATTGGAAAGCCGCCATTGAGGGCCCCCGACAAGGCGGAACTTTTAAGGATACAAACCCCCGGCGGTCGACGCATCGAGGCTGAGGCGGACCGGTGAGCTTTCCGGGGTAGGAGCGATAAACCAGGAGCAGACTTATGACACGTCAAGGTCAGGGATCTGAAACGATCCTCTTCGTGGATGATGAGGCGGCCATTATTGATTACGGCCAGGAGATATTGGAGCACCTGGGTTACCGGGTAACCACGGCCAGCTCCGGCGGAGAAGGGTTGGAGCTTTTCCTGGCCCGACCCGAGTCCTACTCTCTGGTCATCACCGACCAGAACATGCCCGGATTGACCGGTACCGGGTTGGCCCGGGAGATCCGCCGCTTGAAACCCGATCTGCCGATCATCCTCATGACCGGACTGGAGACCAGCGAGGTGAGGAAAGCCGGCAACTACATCACCAGATATTTGATCAAACCCATCCCCCTGGAGCTGATGGCCCGGGCCATAAGGGAGGAGCTTGACGGCTGCGGCCTTAATGGTTGAGAGGCCTGAGGATTCCCTCCACAAAGGATTGGCGGAGACAGGGGTGAAGAGACCTGAGATCTGGAAACAGAGCCGGGAAAATGTTAGTATTTATTTGTAATCATGTTTCTTAACCGGGTTCCTCCAAAAATGGCGCCCGGGCCCTGAGAGGCGTGGAGCGGACGGTGGTGAGGAAAAGGCTTTTATATCTGGTCTGGGCGGTGGTCCTGCTCGG
>JAKSCY010000006.1 GCA_022360355.1 Chlorobiales bacterium | reverse complement strand
GCTCCTTGCCGATATGCTTTCCCATGCGTATATGCCTTGCAGCTTCATCCCCTTTCATCACAGGCGTGTCGATATCCATGAGTATCAGATCGAATCTTTTACGTGAGAGTATGGAGAGTGCCTGGGCTCCGTTTTCGGCGTGCTCGATGTTGCAGGTCGACTCGTTGAGAAATTTTTCGTCAACAAGCCGATTGACAGGACTGCCGTCAACGACCAATATGTTTTTGGTATGAAGAATCTCTTTTTTCAGTTGTTCAACTGTTTTGGAATTGTAAACGGGAAGGTGAATGGTGAATTCCGTCCACTCGTTTTCTTTCGAGTCGCAGGTGATATGACCTCCAAATGATGTTACTACATGTTTACAGAAAGAAAGTCCCAGGCCGACGCCACTTTCTTTCCCGGAAGTGTAGAAACTGTCAAAAATTCTTTCCCTTTTCGATGCAGGGATGCCCGGTCCGGTGTCCCGTATCCTGATGGTGTTGCCTGTCAACCCGGTTTCCGTTGAGACTTCGAGAATGAATCCGGGTTTGTCCTTGTAGTAAAGAGCGTTTTTAATGAGGTTAAAGAGGATATAGATAAAAAGGTCCTTGTCGCCGAAAAAGTCAAAATCGGTTTTCGCAAGGTTTTTGATGAGCCTGTGATCTTCGGGGGTGTCGTAACTGAAACTGCTGATTGCGGATTGAATGCTCTCCTTTGCGGCAACCCGTTTGAATGTTTTCAGGTCCAGGGATTTTCCCTGCATGTCAGCCAGGATCGAGTCGATGATTTTGTTTGCCCGCAAAACAGTTGTTGTACTTTCCTCAACAACGTCATGCAGATTTATCAGACCCGATCTGCTGAGGGTATAGTTTGAGTTTGCTTCATCCCGGTCGGGTTTGTCAGGAAGTATGGACTGTACCGAGCCCATGGCGTTGATGATGGAGTTCAGAGGATTTCTCATCTCATGGGCGATACTGCCGCTCAGGCTATGAAGCAGTGAGATTTTTGTTTGATTGGCGAGTTGTTTTCTGTGACTTCCAATAGCGCCGCCAAGAAGCAAGAAAAGAAACGTTGGAATGTACATCCACTGGAAATAGGTGAACAGTATCTTCCCGTCAAGAGCCCAAACGGTGAAAAAAGCAAGGCTATAGCCGACAATGATCAACAAAAAGATTAGTTCCCCGTCATCAAGAAGCATGATGAGCAGAGAGAGGGCTATAAGATTTGATATAAACCATGTGATGTTCCATGCATTTTTGTACAGCATAAAGCCGAAAAAAAATGGCACCAAAAACATTACACATGTAAAAAAATAGACGGGAAAATATTTTTTTAATTTTCTCGAAGAATATCTGTACAAAAGGAAAGGGATGCTGACAAAGGCGTTAATCAGGCGATAACCCAGGTTTTCATAGGGTTGAGGTAACAGGTATGACCAAATAAAATAAAACAGTGGGAAGCCAATTACGGAAAATAAACCGACTATAGGGATGTTTGGTTCGGCACGTTCGAACGCTACCAGTACCTTTGAGGTTAATTTTTTATAAAATACATTTTTTGGCATGCTTTTGGGGATTGGGAGTCAGGTATGATGCCTGAAAATGTTCCAGGGTCGGTGTTTCAGCTTGTTTTATTGTCGATAGAGATAACTTTGTCGGGAATGTGAGGGGGACTTGAGTATGCAGTGACGCATCTTTGAAGTATACCATGTGAATTGATAATAAAAAAGTGCCGGATATCGATTTTTCGTTTTTCATATTTTCGTTCCACAGCGGAGTGAGAAAAGGTGCGCTTGAGTGAGTATGTTATGGAGGTCTGTGAGGAAATCAGGGATGAAGTGAATATGCGGGAGTGGAAGTCTACGAAGAGGAAAGGGAGGTAGAAAAATCATCGCGTATCAGGACTGCTTGCGGAATAGATGCAAAAGCCGTGACAAGGGGTTCTGTTTAGGT
>JAKSCY010000292.1 GCA_022360355.1 Chlorobiales bacterium | reverse complement strand
TGCTTCGTTGACCCCGACAAGTCGGGACTCCGTTCGCCTTGCACTTGAGCCGCTCATAACAAGATAACTTCAGTTTTTATGCCGCCTGCAGAAGCAGTTCAGCTCTTCTGCGGGCGTTTTCATACCGGGCTCTGGTTTTTTTCGAAGGCTCGGGATCTCCAAAAATCTGCCATCCGCAGCTACCGTTGCATCTGAAATTGTTCAGTCCCATAAAGCCCCATACATCTTTGAGGGGATAACCGAGTGCTATACCGATTTCATGGGGAATACGCCCGTTTGTCTGCCATCGTTCTGAAATCTCGTGAAGGAAAGTTTTTGCGCTAAGCCCGAACGGATAGTTGAGATGACAGTGCAGAATTCTTTTTGACGCCCTTTTCAACCGAATATTTACTGCTTCTTCCTTGTAAACGATGAATTTCATTGAACTGCCGTTCATCACCAGTATCGAGTAGCTCAGTTTCCACGACTTGCAGAAAGAGCCGATATGCGCAAGACAGCTGTCAAAAGGAATGTCGAAAAAATCTTTTTTCAGGATAAGCAGTTCTCCTGACTTCCCGCCAAGAATCACTCCCGATACCTGAATGAACAGCCAACGTTCAAAGGAATCCTGTGAAACATCAGCCGATCCAAGTTTGTGTTTCCATTTCTGAAAAACGGGTTTTTGAAAGTTCAGTATCTCACTATTCATAATGGCGTAATTGTTTGTTAGCAGTCAAGAGTTTCAACCTCGATCAATGATGCCAGGGAAGCGGCTACCGCAACATTTCTGCCGTTCATGGCAACCGTCAAAGGACCGTCAAACGGTGCCTTGTCCACAACCTTGCAGGTACTATCCGGCTTAAAGCCGAGATGGTCGATGTACTTCATCATTTCTATATCAGTTGCATGGATAACCGAGATCCTTGCCGCGATACCCTGGCCGATTTTTGAAAGAGGAACCGTATCTTTTATGCGCAGCTTGCCTTCTGCTGAAGGTATCGGGTGGCCGTGCGGATCCCTTTCCGGATAATCGAGCATTTTGTCAAGGGCTTCGGTAAGGCGTTCTGAAACAACATGCTCGAGACGGCAGGCGTCCTGATGGACTTCATAGGGCGAGTAACCTGCTATTCGCACAAGAAACGTTTCGATCAGCCTTCTTTTTCTGAGCAGCTTGCCTGCAACACGTTTACCGTTTTCGCTCAATGCGACTCCTTCGCGCCATTCATGGAGAAGCAGACCCTGCTCCGTCAACTTTCGTACTTTTTCGGATACAGTTGACAGGCTGTGCCCCATTGCTTCTGCAATTTGGCCGATGGTTACTTCACTGCTTTTTTCTGACAAACGGAATACCGTCTGCAGGTACATTTCACTGGACTCACTGAGCATTATATCTCTGTATGCAACGATCCATTGTTTTTTCTGTTCCTTCCGCTAAAGACGCAGAGAGGACATGACAACAAAGGAGGATCAAAAATGAAGAACGGCTTTAATATAAATACTTGGTTTATTTTGACAAAATAAAAATAAAAACACCCCTCTGTGAGGATCTGCAGAGGGGTGTTGGTAAGGAGAATCAACAATGGTAGGAGGACCAATGTTGACTGCAATATAAAATAGTTTTTTATTTAGACAAAATAAAAATAAACGAACAGTGAAATTTTTCCCTGTTCCGGGTTTCATTCCCTTTCCTGCGGGGACATGCCGTTAGCCTGCATGTATGATTTTATTCTGTCTGCATGGTCCTTGTCTTACAGGTTGAACTGCTTGAACAGTTCGCTGACAAGGGTCGTGTATTTGATTCTGAAAAACACTATTCCTGGCACATTTCGAGCATAAAAGCTCCCTGAAAACAGATATTGGGCATACTTATCCTAAAAAACACGGCATGAACTGTTTTCTTCAACAACACAAGCGCATCATGTATACGGTCGGGTTTGCCAGTCACGGTCTTTGCGGCTGTTTTTGTGATCCCGACGGTTCTGACATACATAGCATGCAACCTTTGTCTGAAAAGAATCTGGATCAGTCTCCGGGAATCTCCGACATCTCCGCAGGACCCGTCCCCGATTTCGGGTCGGTAGGCCATGGCCATTGGTGCGTGTTGAAGGGTGCCAGTTTCGGCAACAGTGCCTTCTTTCCCTTTTTCGTTGCGTCGGCCTCGATGGCGTGACGAGCGGCTTCACCAACCAACTCGGCGTCCATCAGGTAGTAGTTACGGAAAAAGACCTTGCCCAGAGCACGGTCAGCCACAATACGGGTGAGTACGTCCAGGAGCTTTTCCTCGGTGGTGGTGAACTCGGTCGTCCCCACGAGAATCAGACGGTCGTCGATTGCCTCCTGCCCCATGAATTGCGCCAGGATCGTGAAAAGGATGTTGTTCTGGCGTGTGACGTACAATGTGTTCGTTATCGCGTAGGTTTCGTCCCAACGGGTTCCAAGCTTCGCTTTCCACTTGGTCAGCACGTTTTCCCAGTGAGAGACCTGCGTCTTCGCTGCGAGCGCGACGTTTTTCACAATGTCCGGTTCCACCGAATGCGCGAAGTTCTCGAGGTCGGCCAAGCTGAACGTGCCTGTTTTCAGGCACTGCTGCATGAAGGCGATTTCCTTGTCCATCATCCTGCCGAGACGCGTGCGAACGTTGTCGGGAACCTCTAAGTTTGCCAGCGTGGCGCGGGCGGCTTTGATCTGGGCCAGATAGCCGGTCATTGGAGCACGCCAGCTTGTGTCGCCGGGATTGGCCAAGTAGGGTGCAACAAGTTGGTAAACCGCCATCGCACTGTGCGACACCGACTTTGAGAGCGCGTAAATTTCGGGGACCGCGTCGGCTTTAACCGGATCCTCGCCCGGCAGCATCAGCGTCATGCTGCCGCCCGATTCATCGAACCGTGCCAGGATGATAGGCACGCGCTCGCGCATGTGCACCTTGTACTTGGCGAGAGATTGCTCGTAAATCTGCTGCATTCCTTCATCAAGCGCCTCGACGTTTGCGGTGGCAATCGCAGCCTTCGATGCCGATTCACCCTTATCTACAACGATATCAAAATACGCAGGGAGCTTATCTTCCGCGACGACCTCTGCTGCGGGTACCATCCAACCGAGGACTGCGAGCAGGCAGATACCGGTTCGGCACCCCTGCAACCATGTGGACAAACTGTTCATCCTCATTTTTTCCTCCTTTCTCATGTTTCAATATCCCACCTGCCAAGACACGTATTGCAGACCGTGTTGGGTACTTCCTTTATATTTGTTAAGATGTAATTTAATAGAAAAAAATAGGCTTTTCGATACTCAAAGCTAAAAACACCCGATAGAGCATAACTACAGGAAATGCAAAAAACCAGGCTGTACAATCATGTTGAAAAATATCACCCTTGGTACAGATGAAGAACTGATCAGGAAGGCAAGGGAAAAGGCACAGTGCGAACATACCACACTGAACGCATCGTTCAAGAAGTGGCTCAAGCGATATGTAAGCGTATAAAGCTCAATCTGCCGGTCTATGTGTTCATTGAGCTTTACTAACGGAGCCTTGAGTTTGGTATTCCGGCATGCCGGAGTTGATGTTTTTCATAACAGCGGGGTCAAATGATAAGAGTTGCTGTAAGATACGGTTTTTCTGCCTGTTAAAGTTATTGATCTTCAGAAGGATATGTTGTCCGATGTTAAACAGAGGCGCCCATAAAAGGGAGGGAGGATGGAGAAACATTGCCGGGTTTCATTCCCTTTCCTGCGGGGACATGCCGTTAGCCTGCATGTATGATTTTATCCTGTCAGCATGGTCCTTGTCCTCCAGGTTGAGCTGTTTGAACAGTTCGTCGGAAAGAGAACAGGATTTTCTGTTCATGAATTCCTGGTAATGGATTTCTCCTACGGACAGTTCAAGGTCATAGGCTGTCTGCAGCGCTTCCTCCCGCGCCGGCGGATTGGCAGTATAATCGTCGATAAGCGATTCAAGTTTTGCATTGGAGGACTTCAGCGCATCAAGATCGTCCGTAAGCAGATTTTCCGGAACTGTTTCGGCATGTTTGTGAGCGGCTTTCTCGTTGCGGAGAAGTGCGGCATGGCTTCTTTCTTCGATCGAAAGCTGCCACCAGAAATCCTCGTCTTCCTCGAAGAGCTCATGAAAAAGGGTATAGAGGCGGCTTATATTGATTTCATGGGCTATAGAGAGGTCCAGTAGTTCAGATAGTGAAGTATCCATGGAAAAAAATAATCAGTTTTCACTTTTACCTGGCAGGCGAGGAACAATCGCACTATAAGCACATTATAAAAGACTTTTTTTAATAAACTTCCAGTTATTGGGTATTTGTTGAAACGCTCAGTTCAGGAAAATGTAAATTTCAGGAGAAAGGTACACAACGCCAACCACCAATCGCGATAAAAAATGAGCGTTCAAAAACTCGACAGGAATATTTTTCAGCGTTTATTCGGCCTTTGCGCAACGCGCAAACCGTCCCGGCAGGAGGCTTGGGATGCATCTGAAGGAAAGATCACTCTTGATCTCAAGGCAGTGCCGGAGCTGAACAGCAAGGGTTCTGCGGTACGTATTGACGGCAAGGGTGTAAAAGTGCCTGTACTGGTTGTGCATGGTGATGACGGAGAGTATCGTGCATTCCAAAACCGTTGTACTCACGGCAAGCGGGCACTTGATCCTGTCCCGGGAACAAACACCATTCAATGCTGCAGCGTCGGAACGTCGACATTCAGCTATGACGGCTCTTTGATAGAGGGGCCTGCAAAAGGGCCGCTGACCGTCTATCGCGTTGACCAGGCGGGAGAAACCCTTACCATAACGCTGAAATAGTGTCTGCCTGTGTTCCGGAAAATTGTTTCTGGCGGGCAGACTGGTGTTGACCGGGCAGCACTGGACTTCGCTCTGGCAAACGGAATTGAACACGGTGGCTGGTGTCCGAAAGGAAGACGTGCAGAGGATGGAATGCTGGACGAAAGGTACAACCTGAACGAAACGCCCCGTAGAGATTATCGTCAGCGAACCGAGTGGAATGTGAGGGATTCGGACGGTACGCTGATTATCATCAACCGCGAGTTGTCGGGAGGATCTCTCTACACGCTGGAAGCAGCCTGGAATACGGGAAAGCCTGTAATGGTTGTGTGCCTTGTTGATGGAACTGAAGAGATGCTTGTTGCGGGATGGCTGAAAAACAATGGTGTGAACGTATTGAATGTTGCAGGCCCGAGAGCGAGTTCGGAGCCCGCAATCTATGATATGGCGCTGGAGCTTCTCGGGAAAATTTATTTGTCGCGGTAAGCTGCATATTCCTGCAGGCTTTTAATGCCGAATTCCTGACGTCGAAGGCAGGCTATTGCCTGCACCGATGCTTCGGCAGCCTCAATGGTTGTGACAAACGGAACGCCGTTCATAACGGACGCAGAACCGATAGCTTCTTCGTCATGGAGGGCACGTTCGCCCAGAGGAGTGTTGATGACAAGGTCTATTTTACCGAGCCGGATAGTGTCAAAGACGTTTGGACGTCCTTCTTCGCCTACCTTGTAAATTTTTTTGCATTCGATACCGTTGTCGGCAAGAAACTGTTGTGTTCCTGCGGTCGCTACAAGGTCGAACCCTACCCGATAGAGCTCTTTTGCGATCCTGATAATTCTTTCATCCTTGTCGTGATTGTTGACGCTGATAAATACCGTGCCGGATTTCGGCAGTTCCATGTTTGCCGCCTGATATGCCTTTGCGAATGCTTCAGGGAAATCATAAGCAAGGCTCATGGCTTCACCGGTGGAACGCATTTCCGGACCAAGATAGACACCGGATTTCAGGAATTTGGAGAAAGGAAATACCGGTTCCTTGATGGCAAGGTGGTTCATGCCGAGTTCGTCGCAGTCCGCCAGGCGGTATTCCTTGCGGAGGTCGGAAAGTTTTTCGCCGAGCATGATCTTTGTTGCGATTTTTACAAGAGGGACAGCGGTTGCTTTTCCAACAAACGGAACGGTACGGCTTGCACGTGGATTTACCTCGATGACGTATACCTTGTTGTTTTGTACGGCGTACTGAACATTCATCAACCCGACCACGTTCAGGCTTTCGGCAAGCCTGCGTGTGTACTCTTTCATGGTTTTGATAACATCGGGTGAGATGTTGTGATAGGGAAGAATGGATGTCGAGTCGCCGCTGTGAATGCCGGCGGCCTCGACATGCTGCATGATGCCGCTGACAACGCAGTCGGTACTGTCTGCCAGCGCATCGATGTCGAATTCAACCGCAGTTTCCAAAAAGCGGTCAATCAGGAGCGGATATTTCTCGGAGATAAACAAGGCCTGATCGACATATTCTTTAAGCGAGTCGTCGCTGTATATGATTTTCATCGCGCGACCGCCAAGAACATAGCTGGGCCTTACCAGAACAGGATAGCCGATTCTGCCGGTGATTTCCTGTGCTTCTTCAAACGAAACCGCGGTATCGTAATCCGGATGGGGAATATCGAGTTTGCGAAGCAGTGCGCCGAATTTTTTCCTGTCCTCGGCAAGGTCGATGCCCTTCGATGAGGTTCCGAGAATGGTGACACCGGCTTCTTCAAGCTTTGTGGAGAGTTTCAGAGGTGTCTGGCCTCCGAAGCTTACAATCACACCGAGTGGCTGTTCATGTTCAAGGATACGGATGGTATCTTCGAAAGTAAGGGGTTCGAAGTAGAGCTTGTCGGCAATATCGTAGTCGGTAGAAACGGTTTCGGGGTTGCAGTTGATCATGATGGATTCATAACCTGCATCCCTGAGCGCGAAAACAGCCTGAACACAACAATAATCGAATTCTATTCCCTGTCCAATGCGGTTTGGTCCACCTCCCAGAATAACCACTTTTTTACGGTCCGACCGTACTGACTCGTTTTCCTCGTCGTAGGTTGAGTAGTGATAAGGAGTTTTTGCATCAAATTCGGCCGCGCAGGTATCTACGGTTTTAAAAACGGAGTGCAGATTGTAATGTTTCCTCAGATCGCGAATGGATTGGTCGGAAACATTGAAAATATAGCCAAGCTGACAGTCGGAAAAGCCATGTTCTTTCGCCTTGAACAGGTGCTCTCTGGATAGTTTGTGAGTCAGGTTGAGGAGCTCTTCGGATAGGTCTGAAGCTGCTGTGGTCATGCAGTGTCGATGAGTTTTGAGAAGCCTGGAATAAAAGCTGCTGTAAAGATAACAAAAATACCCTGGTAGTCGAAAATCCGTGAAGTATACAAAAATGCAAAGGGTTATCAAAGAGGGGGTTTGTATCCGAAGATTTTTTACATTACTGTACCTTAAACGGAGTTTTGGATCGCCTGGGTTGAGCACTTTTTTATGGTTCCTGCAAAGAGCGGCAAAAGACGGGAGAAAAGTCAAAAGTAAAAGGTCAAAAGGCAAAAATGAAGAGGTAGTAGTTGTTACTCTTTACTGTCAATAGGGAGCCCGAACAATCGCTTAATACAGGGATAAGTAACATTTGGAAATAGAAACATCGTATCAGTATGAAAAAGTCGAGGATTGATTCGATAGAGTCTGCATTAGAGGATATAAAAGCGGGAAAGCTTGTCATTGTTATTGATGACGAGGATCGTGAGGATGAAGGTGACTTTATAGCAGCGGCGGAAAAAGTGACTCCTGAGATGGTGAACTTTATTACCAAGGAGGCAAGAGGGCTGCTTTGCGTTGCTGTCACCATGGAGCGCTCGAAGGAACTGCAGCTCGATCCGATGGTTCAGCGGAACACATCGCAGCACGAGACAAATTTTACCGTATCGGTTGACGCTCTCGCTGAAGGGGTGACAACCGGTATTTCGGCCTATGACCGGTATATGACAATAAAGATGCTCGGAGACCCCGCTTCTCATGCGGATGACTTTTCAAGACCGGGACACATTTTCCCCTTGCGTGCAATGGAGGGTGGAGTTCTGAGAAGGGTAGGGCATACCGAGGCCGCTGTGGACCTGGCGGAACTCGCGGGATGTTCCCCGGCGGGACTGCTGTGTGAAATTCTGCACGATGACGGGAGCATGGCAAGGCTTCCCGAGCTCCTGAACATAAAAGAGAAGTTCGGGCTGAAACTTATTACAATAAAGGACCTTGTTGCCTACCAGATGAAGCGCAAGAAGCTGGTTTCCCGGTCGGTTGAAACAAAGCTGCCGACAAGGCACGGAGAGTTCAGACTGATTGCCTATGAAACATGCTGCGATGACCATCAGCAGAACCACCTCGCATTTGTAAAAGGTGATGTTGACACGGACGAGCCGGTTCTCGTGCGTGTGCATTCACAGTGTGCTACCGGAGATGTTTTTGCCTCGTTGCGTTGCGACTGCGGCAACCAGCTTGCTGCCGCCATGCAGCAGATCGATAAGAAAGGCAAGGGTGTCCTTGTCTACCTTATGCAGGAAGGCCGTGGTATCGGTCTCATCAACAAACTGAAGGCATACAATCTTCAGGACGAAGGCTTCGATACGGTTGAGGCTAACGAAAAGCTCGGGTTCAAAGCTGATCTTCGGGATTACGGTATCGGTGCGCAGATTCTGCAGGACCTCGGGGTGAAGAAAATGTGTTTGATGACCAACAATCCGAAAAAGATTGTCGGGCTTGAGGGGTACGGTCTTGAGATAGTGGAAAGGGTGCCGATCGAGATTGTTCCTAACCCGCTGAACCAGGGGTACCTCGAAACCAAGCGGGACAAGATGGGGCACATGATCGCCTGTTCCTGCACCTGTACGGATGAGGGTCCCGGGCAGAAGGACGCATGACTTTTTACGTTACAACTAAACTTATACTATCAGGAGAATAAACAGTTCATGAACATGGATATCCTTCAAAAACAGGATAAAGAGGTAGCTGACGCAATTGCCTCGGAGATACGTCGTCAGACGGAAACCCTTGAGCTGATTGCATCCGAGAATTTTGCAAGCAGAGCGGTGATGGAAGCCTGCGGGTCGGTCATGACCAACAAGTATGCTGAAGGATATCCCGGCAAGCGGTACTATGGAGGCTGTGAATTTGTCGATGTCGCTGAAAATCTTGCGAGGGAGCGCGCCAAAAAGCTTTTCAGCTGCGAATATGTCAACGTTCAGCCTCATTCCGGTTCCAGTGCGAACATGGGTGTGCTTTTTGCAGTGCTGAAACCCGGTGACAGGATCATGGGTCTTGATCTGTCTCATGGCGGTCATCTTACCCATGGCAGCAAGGTCAATTTTTCCGGACAGTTTTTCGAAGCGCATACCTACGGGGTGGATAAAGAGACCGGCTGCATCGATATGAACAAGGTTGAGGAAATAGCCCTGAACGTCCGTCCGAAACTCATCATCTGCGGTGCAAGCGCTTATTCCCAGGGCTTCGACTTCAAAGCATTCAGGGAAGTGGCTGACAAGGTCAGAGCTTTTCTGATGGCCGATATTGCTCATCCTGCCGGTCTTATTGCATCCGGCCTGCTCAACGATCCCATGCCGCATTGCCATTTCGTGACGACCACAACCCACAAAACTCTTCGCGGGCCTCGTGGCGGGATGATCATGATGGGCCGGGATTTTGAGAATACTCTGGGAATCACCGTCAAGACGAAAAAGGGAATACGCACTAAAATGATGTCCGAAGTGATCGATGCCGAGATCATGCCGGGTATTCAGGGGGGGCCGCTCATGCATATTATCGCGGCAAAAGGCGTCGCGTTCGGTGAAGCATTGCAGCCGGAGTTCCGCACCTATGCCGAGCAGGTTCGCAAGAATGCTGCTGTCATGGCAGAAAAGTTTATCGGTCTCGATTATCATATTGTCAGTGGCGGTACAAAAAACCATCTCATGCTGATCGACTTGCGCAACAAGGATGTTACCGGCAAAGTGGCCGAAAATTTTCTGCATGAGGCCGGTATCACGGTCAACAAGAACATGGTGCCTTTCGATGACAAGTCACCCTTCGTGACGAGTGGTATCCGTGTCGGGACACCTGCAATGACCACAAGAGGTATGACCGAATCGCATGCGGAAAGCATTGTCGGACTCATTGACCGTGTCATCAGCTCGGCAAACAGCGATGATGTCGAAAAGGTTTGTGCAGAAGTGAGGGCTGATGTGAAAGCGATGTGCGCAGGCTTGCCGCTTAATGACTTTGGCCCAACACCATAGGGGATCAGTCGGCAGTTTTCAGTCGGCAGTCGGCTGGGTAGCTTGATCGCTTCTTTTCGGAATTCGCCGTTGGTGTCGGGTCTCGGGGTCGAATGCTATCCATCCCAGCTCGTCACCCGTCACTTTCTTATCTGAGGAATCATGTTCTACAAGCTTGCGGCGGATGCCGTTGTGGTGATCCATCTTCTTTTCATCATTTTTGCTGTCGCCGGTGGTTTGCTGCTTTTTCTGAGGCGGTGGATTGTCTGGATTCATCTCCCGGCGGTTGTCTGGGCCGTGTTGATCGAGTGGAAAGGATGGATCTGCCCGCTGACTCCTCTCGAAAACCATCTTCGTCAGAAAGCGCAGTTTGCCGCTTACGAGGAGGGCTTTATCGAGCATTACCTGCTTCCGGTTATC
>JAKSCY010000065.1 GCA_022360355.1 Chlorobiales bacterium | reverse complement strand
CAAATTCTTCATTGGTGATCAGTTAAAGGTAGATGAGGTGGATTTCCCGACACTTGCTGCTACTGGATTACACAGTGAAGAAGAACTGAACGCAACATCTTCTATCACCGGCAAACCGGTTTCTCAGATAACAACGGATGGACGACCGAAGCATTTTTCGGAAGCTGGCTTCATGGCCGCTGACGAGGACGTTATTAATGTTCTAAGAGGCGATAATCGCCTTGTACGCAAGATGAACCTTACGCACCCGAGAATGGCAGAACCGCTCTTTCATATGTGGAATCTGATCCTGGTGGAAGTTAATCTCGAGCGTTTCGGAAGGTTCTGGAATGGTTTTGACAACATTCTTTATAATGGCGTCGAGATAGAAATCAAGGCCGGGGGAACAAAGGGCTATCAGCAATCGATCTTCAATGACGAGATCATCGGAGGTTATTGGATGAATCTCTATCGTGAGCTATCCAGGGAGGAAATGACGTTCCTGAAAGAAAAATATTCGCGGCTTGGCGAAAAGGAATTTCTCCGCATGGTAAAAGCGCTGACGTTCATTCATACCGGCGAGATGGAGCCCTATTACATCCAGCGCTATGGCTTTTACGAGGGGCATACCGAATGGCGAGCCGAGCCCATCGCCATTGCCTGGTTGTTTGGATTCAAAATCCTTGAGGAGTTGGAGTCAATCTTCGATGGCAAGCTCTACGAAGTACTCACCGGGCATCACAACTGACACGAAGTTCCAAGCTAACAGTCAGAACACAATTTCCCCTAAAAGCTATTTCTTTTTTGTTCTACAGATGATGACGATGATTATCACAATAATTATGATAATGGTGTCCGTGTGATCTTCGGGCTCCGGTTGAGGTTTGACGGGAGGTAATTTTTTGATCCCAATGTTGGGTGCTTCTTTCCATTCATTAAATGTGAAATATCTTGCTGGTTTGACGTCTTCTTGACTGTTATTGGTGAAATCTCTGTTGAAATCGTTGTCAGGTCTTGCCAGGGCATGCAAGACCTGACCATATTCTGCTCACTGTTTTTTTTGTTTTGGCTGTTTGTCTGTTTTCATTACTAAATAACAGTCCAAACTGTCGAATTTCAGAAATTATTTGCCGTTTTGTTGAGGAAATCCGATTTTCACGTAAAGCGGTCAGAGGATTTATTGCACCCGTTTCCGACCGAGAGTACCGAAAAGGTTTGAAGGATTGGATTCAGGGTTTTTTGCAACTGTTTAATGCAAATACAAAGAAGACCGGAATGATTTTATGAGTTCTCTGTGCAATTGACGATCTCAACGTTTAGGGTTTGTCTTTCGGCCTCATTGGCGTCTGGTCACGATTATGTCCGGTCATAATCTGATCGTCCCTCTACTTTTCAATATCCTTCTGTTTATTATGGGTTTTCGGTTTTTTCATTTTTTTGTATTCGTGTATAACAGTCGTGCCGTCGCGGGTGAAGGAAATCCGCTCATTCACTGTACTTCTGGACAATTTCCTTCGGTTAAAAAACTTCCTGGCCGCTTCCTCATTGTAGTAGACACGGATATCCCGTTTCAGTCCGTCCGGTAATCTCACCATTACTTCATATCGATGTCCGTTTCTTTTGATCTTCTCGGCGTCTTTTGCCTGCACCGAGTTTGATTCCTTGTTGAGCCAATAATTGACTATGGCCTGACGAAATGACTCATTTGATCTGACAGCAAAAATTCCTGATGTTTGTGAGGCATAGCTAAGGTATTCCCTGGCAGCTTCCGTCTCGGAAAACCGTTCCAGTGTGCCAAATTCAGCTTCGAGAGAATCGGCAATATCCTCTTTGGTTTCATTAAATACAACTTCAGACTCGTTTATCATTGCCAGAAACAACTCCTGGTCCTTAACGTTCAGCCTATAGACTGGAACATCCAATTGATACTTCCGCCAGGAGGAAAGCTGCTCGAGGAATCCTTTTTTCCGGAGTTTTCGCAAGTTGGCTTCAGCATCCATGAGCTGCAATCGACCGAATACCTTTCCCACATTTTCGTAGATCACTTTCCCGTCATTGTCACCCCTCTTCATATCGATAATAACGGAATTCTGACGATTTTCCTCTCGATGTTTTTTCAGGAATT
>JAKSCY010000496.1 GCA_022360355.1 Chlorobiales bacterium | reverse complement strand
GTTCACCATCCCAACAATGTATATTGTGCCTGCAGTCACACAGGTTGCTGGCTGGGGAGTTGGCTGGCGAATATTGTCTCCAGGCTCCATCATCGCTGCTGCTGCAATCTGGCGCTTAGAAGCCCTAAAACATGCCCAACAATCTCCGGAATCAGTGGTTGAAACACGATTGGACCAGATTCATCATCTGGAAAAAAGGAATTTCGCATGAACAGTACAATTGACTCCACCTTTCAAATTCGAATTGATGAAGAAGCGTCAATCATGTCGACACTGGATCGGTTTAAACAAACCCAGGATATACCCTGGTCGGATTTACAATACAGGAAAAAAGCCGACAGCCTATTTGAGTTGACAGTCAAATATCCGATATCTGTTTTTGACGGATCCGTCACCCAGATGATGGCGGTTCTCTATGGAGAGATGCCGTTTATGAATGGCTTCGGCAAGCTGAAATTTGTTCGGCTTTCACTGCCTGAAGAAGCATTTCAATGGTTTAAAGGCCCCCGCTTCGGTGTCCGCGGTATCCGGGAGCGCTGGGGTATGAAAACATTCCCTTTTCTCATGGGGATTATCAAACCTTCCATCGATTTTGCGTCATCGCCTGTTCACCATGCGTTAAAAATAGAAGGGCCTCTGAAAGGCGGGTTTCATGCAGTGAAAGACGACGAGATTGCAGGCAGTTTTGCCCATTTGTCCCTGGAGCAGCGAATGGCCTTGTCAAAAAAATATCCGGGCTACATACCGGTTATCAATGCCGATGACATCGACACAATTAAACGCCTGATAGACAAATGGAATCCGAAAATGTTCATGGTCAATGCATCCATCATGGGCTTCCCCCAGATAAAAATTGTTGCGGATTTTTCCACAGCACCGATCCTGTCCCATCTCGCACTGCAGGGAACATTTGCCGGTACGTTCAGCCCTTGGCTATACGCATTTTTACATCGTCTGTTCGGTTGTGACGCCTTTATTACCGCCATTGGTGAACGCGGTTATTATGCAGCGGATAAAGGGACGGAGCATGATGCGGTTGACGCACTCTTATGCCGACTGCCAATTAAAAGAACAATGCCACTGCTTGCCGGCGGCGCTCGCATCCATAACCTGGATGAGATCTGCAAACCGTATATATCCAGGAACCTTCC
>JAKSCY010000395.1 GCA_022360355.1 Chlorobiales bacterium | reverse complement strand
TGTGCTCAGCGCCACTTTACAGGCAACAACGTCACCGCCTCCACCGCCGGAGAGCAATCCCGACAGTGTCTTACTCATTAATGAGGTGTACCCGGACGCCACTGGGGGAGTAGAATTCTACAATCCCGGTCCCCATCCTGTAGATTTGACGAACCTATCCCTGAGTGACCGTCCCACGCCTTCCCTTCCGGGACACCTGGGATCCGAGGTCGTTCGACCCGGGGAATACGTCATGGTTCCCAGCACCGAACTCAGCTTCGCCCTGTCTCCCTGGGGTGGCCGCCTCTTTCTCACCGCCTTTGCGCCGGATGGTCTCTCCCAACGGGTACTCGATGCAGTAGCCTATGCCGGACTCAGAAACGGACAGAGTTATGGCCGTTATCCGGCCGGCGCGGATCACTGGGAAACATTCACTACCCCAACGATGCTAGCGCCCAATCAGGATCCATTCATCCACGACATCGTCATCAATGAGATCATGTACAATCACCCCACGCGGGACGAACGTTACGACTATATCGAACTAAGGAATCATGGCTCCCGAAGCGTTTCTTTAAAGGGTTGGGCCTTCACGGACGGTATCGACTTCCACTTTCGCTCCGACCAGGACCTGGCCTCCGGAGATTACCTCGTGGTGGCCAAGGATCCAAACTTCCTTGCCACGATCTATCCCCACCTGTTGCCGGGTTTGAATCTGACCGGTCCCTATCAAGGAGATCTAGCCAATGGTGGCGAACGCATCCGACTCTCCTATCCCCATCCTGATCGTGCTTCTGTCTGGCTAAGCGCCGACGAGGTTCGTTACTACGACGGCGGGGTCTGGCCCACTCAGGCCGATGGAGATGGTGCCAGTCTGGAATTATGTGATCCCAAGGTGCTCAATCACAGTGCCAATGCCTGGGGCCCTAGCAATGAGAGTCAGAAAAATACTTGGCAGCCCTTCGGCTTCACCGTGGACGCCAACGACCCCAATTACACTCATGACGCCATCACCCTGGTCGATATGATGCTCCTCCACCGCGGGGAAGTACTGCTGGACGACCTGGAGGTCACCATATCCGGCGTTCCCGGGCGTAGCAGGGTCAACAACAATGTCTTGACCAATGGCGGTTTTGAAGCTGGTAGCGCCCCCTGGCGAATCCTCGGCAATCACATCCAATCCTTCGTCACGGACCAGGATGCCCATAGCGGCAAGCGCTGTCTGCATTTGATCGCCACCGGACACGGGGATCCCGGCGCCAATCGCATCAACCAGTCGATTCCCAATGTCACGGGGGGAACGATCACCTTCAAGGGCTGGGCCCGTTGGCTCAGCGGGAACGCCTATCTCCTCATGCGTACCACCCGAGAACGTGCCCCGGTGCAACCGCCCCGTCCCTCCCATGCATTCAAGCTCATGCAACCGCCGGCCGGCGGCACTCCCG
>JAKSCY010000705.1 GCA_022360355.1 Chlorobiales bacterium | reverse complement strand
GATCGGCTTGTCGCTGTAGGTCAGCATGACCTCCATTTGCTTGACCTCCACCGCGGTAGGCACGTCGTTGGGCAAGTACATTGACATGATGAAATCCACAGTGGGCATGGCGTCGGCCACCCGAATGCCTTCCACGACATCCTGGAGCACAGCCACGCGCCGCTCCCCGGTCCGGTAGTCCAGGGCGTGCAGGCAATCAGAGCCCGTGCCGTAAGTCGAAATCCGGTCTCCCAGGGGCATCACTGGCTCGCCCTTGCGGTTGTACATCATAATGCGGCTGGGAGCCGTGCGCAGGGCCCACTCGACGAGGTAGGGGGGAAACCGGACGCGGTTTCCGTCAACGGCACAGCCACCCTTCTTCAGCAGATCGAGGGCCGGTTGATAATACACGAGCACCCCGGTACGTTCCAGGACTTCGAGGCTAGCGCAGTGCAAAACGCGGCACTGTGAGTCGGTCATTGACCGGTACTGGGGCCCGGTAGTGACCGTCACGTTGGTTTGTGGAAATCTCATATTCGAATTGCCTTCCTTTCTTGGCCTGATTGGGCCGCTTGAGGCGGCCCAGATCGTCCGTCAGGGTGCGATAGTAGGGTGCAGTACGAGTGACCAGATTGCTGTGCGGGTTTTGCATCCTTCCGATCCCAGGGGTGCATTCTCACGCCCAGAACCCCAGTCTAGATCTTGCTCAGCGCCTGTTCCAGATCGGCGATGAGGTCTTTGGGGTCTTCAAGCCCAACCGACAGGCGGATCAAGCCGTCGTAGATTCCCACCGCTTCCCGCTCCTCCGGCTTCATGTTGCAGTGGGTATGGGTGGCGGGATGTGTCGCGATAGTGCGGCTTGTCCCAAAGCTCGGGACAATGGGTATTAACCTAAAGGAGTTTATCACCTTCACGGCCCCCTTCTTGCCACCCACCACCTCAAAGGAAAGAAGCCCGCCAAAGCCATCGGGCATCTGTTTTTTGGCCAGTTCCCGTTGGGGATGCTCGGGCAAGCTGGGATAGTTGATGCCCTTCACTTTCGGATGCTGGGCAAGGTACTCGGCCAGCGTTTCCGCGTTGCTCGAATGCCTCGCCATACGGAGTGGCATCGTCTCGAGGCTCATGAGCACCAGCCAGGCATCGAATGGCGACATGATCGACCCCACCCGGGCAATGGTGGAGACCATGCCCCGG
>JAKSCY010000736.1 GCA_022360355.1 Chlorobiales bacterium | reverse complement strand
TTTCCCGCAAGCAGCGAACCTGAGGCAGTGCCTTCCCTGAAAACGCAGACGGGATGGTCAGGATGGTTGATGATCTGGTGAACGGAAGAGGTTGATTCGAGTATTTTCCAGAAATTCTCTTCTGTGTAAGAGCTTGGATTGTGCAGTTCCGTTGCAAGCATTGGACCTGAAAAAGTCACCAGACCTGTCCTTGCATGCAGCGCTATTGAAAGTGCTGTAATATCTGAATAACCCGCAAGGATTTTGGGGTTACGAGAGACAAGGCTGTAATCAAGATTCTGTAAAAGTCTTGTTGCTCCGGACCCTCCTCTCAGGCAGAAAATCGCCTGTACGGATCTGTCGGCAAACATCTCGTGGAAATCGTGGAGTTTTCGCCGGTCAAGATCCTGTCGGGTTTCGCTTCTGGAGTTGAAATGTCCTGCAGGTTTTACCCGATAACCGAGTTTTTCAAGATAGGTAACCGCCTGACCGATTTTTTGGTGGTCGGGAGACGGCGAAGATGGTGAGATTAGCCCTATGGTGTCGCCGTGCCGAAGTGCTTTGGGAATCAGAGTGTGCATATGCATATGCAAAAAACACCAGTGGCACGGGGCGTTTTGGTATCACTGATGTTTCAGTAGAGCATGTTTTTTCCCGTGGTTCGCGTTATGATATGTCTTCCGCGAGCAGGATGGCTTTGTTGTCGCTGATCTCAAAAAAGCCATCGGCTATCGTAAATGTCTTTTCGCCGTTGTCGGGAAGAGCAAGTGTTACTTTGCCACCCTTCAGTGCAGCAACCAGCGGAGCATGGTTTTTCAGAACCTGAAACAATCCATCCCTTCCGGGAGCCAGAATGCTGGTTATTTCCCCCGCAAAAAACTGTTTTTGCGGGGTAACGATCTCTATTGCAAAGGCTTTATCGGAACCGGCCATGATAATAAAGTGATTACAGGGTTTTGGCTTTCTCGATTGCTTCCTCAATGGTTCCTACAAGGTAGAATGCGTTTTCCGGCAAGTCATCGTGACGGCCTTCAATGATTTCATTGAAGCCTTTGATGGTGTCCTCGAGCTTGACATACTTTCCTTCAAGTCCTGTAAACGCTTCGGCGACGAAAAACGGCTGAGAAAGGAACTTCTGGATTTTTCTGGCACGGAAGACAATGAGTTTGTCCTCGTCGCTCAGTTCGTCCATACCCAGAATTGCGATAATATCCTGAAGGTCTTTGTAACGCTGAAGCAGTGATTTCACCGCCTGTGCAGTGTTGTAGTGATCATCGCCGACGATGTTCGGGTCGAGGATTCGTGATGTAGAGTCGAGCGGATCAACAGCTGGGTAGATGCCCAGCTCTGAAATAGAGCGAGAAAGTACCGTCGTTGCGTCAAGGTGAGTAAATGCAGTTGCAGGAGCAGGGTCGGTAAGGTCATCAGCGGGCACATAGATTGCCTGTACCGAAGTGACAGAGCCTTTCTTTGTGGATACAATCCTGTCCTGAAGTTCACCCATCTCGGTGCCGAGCGTCGGCTGATATCCTACAGCACTCGGCATACGGCCGAGAAGCGCCGATACCTCTGAACCTGCCTGGGTGAAACGGAAGATGTTGTCGATGAAGAGCAGAACATCGCGGTTCTCTTCGTCACGGAAGTATTCGGCGATACTCAGCCCGGTAAGAGCAACACGAGCTCGGGCGCCCGGCGGCTCGTTCATCTGGCCGAACACAAGAGCGGTCTTGTCGATAACTCCTGATTCTTTCATCTCTTCCCAAAGGTCGTTTCCTTCCCTGGTTCTCTCGCCGACACCGGCGAATACACTGAATCCGGACTGCTGTTTGGCAATGTTGTTGATAAGCTCCATGATAAGCACGGTCTTCCCTACGCCGGCGCCTCCGAACAAACCGGTTTTTCCGCCACGGGAATATGGTTCAAGAAGGTCAATGACCTTGATGCCTGTCTCGAACATTTCCGATTTGGTCGACAGTTCGTCGAACCTCGGAGTAGGCCTGTGGATCGGATATGACTTCTGGCTCTGGACTTCCCCCAGACCGTCGATTGGTTCTCCTACGACGTTGAGCATCCTGCCGAGTACTTGGTCTCCTACAGGAACCTGAATCGGTTTTCCTGTGTTTACAGTGGCCATGCCTCTGACAAGACCGTCTGTGCCGTCCATGGAAATGGTGCGTACCCGCTCTTCTCCGAGATGCTGTTGGGTTTCAAGAACCAGTTTTGTCCCGTCAGGGCGAGTGACGGTCAGTGCGTCAAGAATTGCCGGCAGGCCTCCTTCCGGGAAATCAACATCAACGACAGGACCGATGATTTGCGATATCTTACCTTCTTGCATATTTGGCAGTGTTGATAGGATTGTATTGTTGTACAGTCAAAACTTTTTGCAGCAGGCTCATGTTTCTTACCTCTGTGAAACCATGCTATGCTTTTTCAGGCTTGAGCCACCTGCGGGATTTGAACCCACGACCTACTGTTTACGAAACAGTTGCTCTACCAACTGAGCTAAGGTGGCACCTAAAAAAATATGGGTTTGAATATACTTTATTTATTGTATAAACACAAAGATTATGGTCTGTGTCCAAAGGACTATAAATAAAGGGAAGAATTGTATATTTTCAAACGGATTTGCATAACGTGGTTTTTCCACCTGGTCAGTTAAAATAACATCACAACACACATGAGTTTTTTCAAAATAGTCGGAGTGCTGTCTCTCTCCCTGGTCATTTTTGCATGCCAGTCGGAGCCGGCCGAAACAGCAAAACCCCGGACAGCAAGCGCGGGAGTGACGAAAAGCATCTCCGCTCCTGAATTTTCAGGAACAACCCTTGACGGGGCCACGGTTTCTTCACAGAGTCTTGCAGGAAAAGCCTACATTCTGAATTTCTTCGCATCGTGGTGCCCGCCCTGCCGTGCCGAGGCTCCTGATATGGTGGCCCTGCAGAACGAGTATGAGCAAAAAGGTTTCACTTTTATCGGCGTAACTGTCGACGAGGATATGACGAAGGCAAGAGAGTTTGTCAGGGATTACGGCATTAACTTTCCTGTTGTTGTGGCTGACCAGCAGATTGTTGATGCGTACAGCCGTCACGTGCAGGGTGGTTTGCGTTCGATTCCGACATCTTTTGTTATCGGGGCGGATGGTTCTCTTTCCTCGGTGCATGTCGGAGCTCAAAGCAAAATGGCCTTTGATGGCATGATTCGTGAGGCCATTGAAGCAGGTCAGCAATAGTTTGTTCGGTGTCACTGCAGATGATGAAACATATCAACGCTTATCTTATAACCTTCAGTAAAACAGCAAGACAATGACCTTACTGCACAATGATCCCCCCGATTATGTAAAAAACCAGAAGTTAATTGCGTGGGTCCGGGAGACTGCCGCGCTCTGTCAACCGGATTCAGTACGCTGGTGCGACGGTTCCCAGGAAGAGTATGACGGTCTCTGCCAGGAGATGGTTGAGAGCGGAACCTTTATCAGGCTGTCGGATGAGAAGCGTCCGAACAGTTTTCTTTGCCGGTCTGACCCCAGCGATGTAGCAAGGGTCGAAGACCGAACCTATATCTGCAGCCTTCGCAAACAGGATGCCGGCCCGACCAACAACTGGGTGCATCCGAAAGAGATGAAAGAGACCCTGAACGGATTGTATAAAGGGTGCATGAAAGGGCGAACCATGTATGTTATTCCCTTCAGCATGGGACCGCTCGGCTCCTATATTTCGCACATAGGAGTTGAAATTACCGATTCGCCGTATGTCGTTGTGAACATGCGCATCATGACCCGGATGGGAAGAAAGGTGATGGATCTTCTGGGCGAACAGGGGGATTTCGTTCATTGCCTGCACTCGGTCGGTGCTCCGCTCGAACCGGGACAGCAGGATGTTCCCTGGCCGTGCAACGACCAGAAATATATCGTTCATTTTCCCGAGGATCGAACTATCATGTCGTTCGGCAGTGGCTATGGCGGTAACGCGCTACTCGGCAAGAAGTGTTTTGCTCTTCGCATCGCCTCTTCTATGGCTCGTGACGAAGGCTGGCTGGCCGAGCATATGCTTATCCTCTGCGTCGAATCTCCGGAAGGCGAAAAAACCTATGTTGCCGGTGCATTCCCGAGTGCATGTGGCAAAACCAATTTTGCCATGCTCATTCCTCCCGATTCTTTTGAAGGGTGGAAGGTTACGACGATTGGAGACGACATCGCCTGGATAAAGCCCGGTGATGACGGAAGACTTCGTGCCATCAATCCTGAATACGGAATCTTCGGCGTAGCTCCCGGTACATCGGAAAAAACCAATCCGAACGCCATGGCTACCCTCAGGGAGAATTGCATTTTTACCAATGTTGCCTTGACCCCTGACGGTGATGTCTGGTGGGAAGGAATGTCGGACACACCGCCAGAAACGCTTACGGACTGGCAGGGAAATTCCTGGACTCCGGATTCAGGGTGTCCTTCGGCTCATCCGAATGCCCGTTTTACCGCTCCGGCATCACAGTGCCCCTCGATCGATCCCGACTGGGAAAATCCATCGGGAGTCCCGATAGATGCATTTATATTCGGTGGGCGCCGCAGTGACCTCGTGCCTCTTGTCTATCAGTCTCCCAACTGGTATTTTGGTGTTTATCTTGCCGCTACCATGGGATCCGAGAAGACTGCGGCAGCAGCTGGAAAGATAGGCGATGTCCGCCGCGACCCGTTTGCAATGCTCCCCTTCTGCGGCTACCATATGGGTGATTACTTTACCCACTGGCTCCATGTCGGGCGCTTGCTTCAGGAGCCGCCGAGAATTTTCGGTGTCAACTGGTTCCGCAAAGACGAGGATGGCAAGTTCCTCTGGCCGGGCTTCGGCGAAAACATGCGCGTTCTTAAATGGATCGTCGATCGTGTTCATGGCAGGTCAGGTGCGGTTGAAAGTCCGCTTGGCTGGATGCCGAAGTATGAATCGATGGAGTGGAGCGGTCTTGAAGAGTTCACACTTGATAAGTTCTCCAAGCTGATGGCGGTTGAACGCGAGGACTGGAAAAAAGAACTGCTTTCTCATGAGGCTCTGTTTGAGAAGCTCTACGACAAACTACCAAAGGAGTTCTCGCATATCCGCGAGTTGCTGCTCTCGACATTCTGGCATTCTCCCGAGCACTGGGAGCTTGCTCCAGAGCGGTACACAGGTGAGAATCACTGACCTTGTTAGCTCCTCAATGAGTTG
>JAKSCY010000804.1 GCA_022360355.1 Chlorobiales bacterium | reverse complement strand
GGCTCATATATCGCGCAGAGGGGTTCCGGTTTTCCCTCCGTGTTTTGGCGGTAGGCCGTCGCGAAGGAAAAGGGGTTTCGTTTGGCCGCAAGCTCGCTCAAAAGAGAGTGGTCCATGAAGGGCAGGTCGCATGCGGCAACGAGCCATGATGCATCAGGGAAAAGCCGTTGTGCGGAAAGCAAACCTGCAAGTGGGCCGATGCCCGGATAGCTGTCAATGATAAGCGGAAATCCGTACTTTCTGTAGGCTGCCTGCTGGCCGGTACGACAGGAAATGTATACCTGCTCACATTGTTTTTCCAGCATCTTCGCTGTGTGAATGAGCTGGTTCTGTGTATGGTAGGTAAGAAGGGCTTTGTCTTTGCCCATCCGGCTGCTTTTACCGCCGGCAAGCACAAGGCCGAGAACCGGTTTTCTGCTGGCTTTGTCAAGAAACCGGTTTATGATGCAGTCGGCAATTTCGTTAATGTCGTCGCGCTGAAACACGGGTACCCCGAGTGTTTCGGGAACGGCTGCAGGATCCGGTGCGACCAGAGCGACAACGTTTGTGAGGGCTTTTTTTTCGAGCAGGTCAGCTATTTTGAGGTCGTCGTCCACGACAACCAGTTTTGGCAGCGGCAACTCTTTCAGCCCTTCGACGAGAAGAAAGTCGACGTGGAGCAATGAGGTTTGCATCAAGAGCGGATTCGGAGTTCCGTTGCTTATCAGGGCGTTTTTTTCAGGGTCTGAAACCATCACGGCAGAGGCCCCTGATTGCCTGACGACAAAAGAGTCCTTGCCTTCCCGGTCTATATCGAAACGGTGACACCCGTGCTTATAATATCCGATGGTATATCGCTCGCTCAGCAGAGAGACTATCCGGGATATCAGCGTGGTTTTTCCTGAGTTTGAGTGCCCGCAACATGCGATTTCAAAGGGATGAAAGGTGAAATCCGGCGCGCTTTCCTGCGGCGGCTCAGGCTTTCGTGCAGTCACGAAACCAGTTTTCCAGGAAAACTATGTCTGGGGCTGGCGAGGCTGGACCTGCTGCTGGATCAAAAGGAAAAGAGCGGCAACAACACCGGGAACCCAGAATAGAAGCGTTAAGAGGCCCACAAGCATAATGGTTCCAACTTCTCTGTCAAGTACGGCTGCCGGCGGGCAGATGACGGCAAGTATCCATTTGCGAATATCTATCATGGTTATTCTCCGGGTTAAGGGTTGATTTTTCCCAAAATTTACTATTTCTCGGATCAACAAGCAACGGTAAATGCGTTATTCTGTATGAAAATAGCTCACGGGTTTCTCGGCTTTCTTGCAAATTACCGGTAAAATTTTAAATTACTACCCCCCGATCATTGATCTGCAAATCAGTGATCAAGCACGGGTCAAGTCCGTTGATCCTATGTTGTTCAGAAGCAGCGATTCAGGATTTTTAACATAAACATGAAATAGCTTGCAGAAAAAATTTCATCCTGACATGGTTTCGGATGATTTTGAAGAGGCTCTTGAGGAACCAAATTTCAATCACCCGAATACCTCACCAGACCCTCCAAGTCCTTACGCCGACCTTGAGAAGAAGTATCGAAAGAACAAATTCAACAAGAAGAAGAACTACTACCCTGAACTTTTCGGTACACAGGGACTGGAACTGTCTGAAGGCCCTAAAGTTTCAGGCAACAAGGTCAGGAAAAAGAAGGCAGCGAAGTCTAAGAGAAAACCCGCATCCAAAACCAACCGGCTTACACAGAAGAAACGGCAGAGCAGAAACGTTTGAAACAGTTTCAGCGACGTTCGGTCTGTAGTCCGGCTGAAAATATTGTCTGAAAACAGAAGGGTTGCATTTGAAATCTTCTCTCGATAATTTTAGCTTTTCAAGAGACGAAGTATTGTCAGCCATTCATAAATTAACAGCAACATGTTGCTTATAAATCGTTTTATCGGTCTTATCGAAGATCATGCCGAATCGCTCTCGCTCAAGTGGGTGGAGGAGATTCGTTCCAATTCGCTGACCAGCGGTTACACGAGGTTTTCAAAAAAAGAACTTCACGATATTGTCTTTGCCCGCTTCAGAAAACTTGGGGACTGGATTGCAAAACAGCAGAATATCGATTCGGAGATTGCCCGGAATTTCCGTGAAATAGGCGAAGCCCGTGCTCAAGCGGGTATAAAGTCCAGTGAAATGGTATACGCCCTTATCCTTGAGCGGGATATGCTTATACAATACACTAAAGAACAAGGTATTGTTACCGAAGGTATCGATCTCAATCGCGTCATTCAGTTTGGGGAACAGCTCAATTTCTTTTACGACAAGGCTATTTATTTTTCCCTTGTTGGTTATGAGCGGGTTGTCTGTTCAACTGAATCTTCGGGAGAAGAGAGTGAATTTGAAAAGACGGTTGATGGATTCAAGCGCTGGCTGATTCGGGAGTGACCTGTTTTCGATAAAATCTTTTAAGGGGGCTTGCGAAGCCCCTTTTTTATGGGCACCGCTATAATTTTGTTCCACGACCTGAATGCTTCGTTGTCTTGACAAGGCCGGGATCAAAATTCTCATGTGCCTTATGTACAGCATTGTGGTTTCTGCGCTCCGTTCGCCTCGGCTCCAGGTCGCTCACGACAATTAATAGAGATGCCCTTATGTCACGGCAATCCTTGGAAATACATGCTCACCGCGGTGCCCGCTCGTTTTTTCCCGAGAATACCGTTCCCGCCTTTCTGAAGGCCGCCGAACTCGGGGTTGATGCCATCGAACTTGATCTCTGTATTTCGGGAGATAACCGGGTGATCGTTTCCCACGATCCATATATGCAAGCAGGGCTGTGTGCTGCTCCGGACGGTACAGTGCTGACAAAGAAAGATGAAGCACGGTACTTGCTGTATACCATGAAGTACGCCGAAATCGTGCGTTTTGACTGCGGGCGTCCCTCAGCGGTGTTTCCCGGTCAGCAAAAGGTTCCGGCAGTAAAGCCGCTGCTTGATGATGTGTTCCGTTCCGTTGAGCAGCATTGTGAAAAACTGCGGCGGCAAGGCGGAATGATTTACAATCTTGAGGTGAAATCCCGGGCGGGGGGGGACGGTATCCTGCACCCCTCTCCGTCCGTGTATGCAGAGCTTGTCACTACTGTTATCGAGGAATCGGATGTTTCTTCGCGTATCAGGTTGCAATCGTTTGATGCCCGTATTCTCAAAGAGGTAAAAAAAATTTCATCGGGACTGAACCTTGGGCTGCTGGTCGGGAAGGGACAGGACCCTGAAACCGAGCTCAACCGGCTCGGTTTCAGACCGGATTACCTGAACCCTTTTTTTTCGATGGTTGACTGCAAGCTTGTCGGGATGCTGCATCAAAGGGGCATCGGTATCGTTCCCTGGACGGTCAATGTCCCGGAAACGATGCTTGCTCTTGCCGGGATGGGTGTTGACGGTATCATTACCGATTATCCTGAACGTGCCCTGGAGGTTTTGCATGGGTGAAACCGGAGAAAAAAAACCTGTACTGGTCGATCGTTATAACCGGCATGTTGATTATGCACGTATTTCGGTAACGTCGCGGTGCAATCTGCGCTGTGTGTACTGTATGCGTGAGGGGCATCGGCGGCCCGGTGTTCCGGTTGAAGAGCTTCATTATCGGGAGATATGCCGGATAGTTGAGGTTCTCGGCGGTTCCGGCGTCAGGAAGGTTCGTTTTACAGGGGGGGAGCCCCTGCTTCGGGATGATATTGTCGATCTTGTGCGGTATGCGAAATCGGTGGATGGAATAGAAACGGTCGTGCTGACCACAAACGGCGTGCTGCTTGATCGCTCTCTCGATATGCTTGTCGAGGCAGGTCTTGACGGTATCAATTTCAGCCTCGATACGTTTGATGCAGACCGTTACGCTGCAATTACCCGGAGAAACCTCTTGCCGGGTGTTCTGGCAAATCTTGAATCATTGTTCCGGTATGCCGATGTGCTCAGAGTCAAGATCAACGTTCTGCTGCTGAGGGGTATCAACAGCAGTGAACTCACTGATTTTGGAGAACTTGCCCGAAAACAGCCCGTAACAGTAAGGCTCATGGAACTGATGCCCTTCGACGATCACCAGATATGGCGTACAGGAAAATTCATGGGCGCAGACAAGATCTTCGAAAAGCTCGGAAACATTTATCCTGTTCTGAAATCCATGCGGGGACATGCTACGGAGCATTTCAGTTTTTCCCTGCCGGGATACCGGGGGAAAGTTGCAATTATTCCGGCATTTACGCGTAATTTCTGTAGTCAGTGTAACCGTTTGCGGATTACGTCATCCGGCAGGATCATGAGCTGTCTCTATTCCCGGAATGGTATCGATCTGCTCAAGGCTCTGCGCGAAAGAACCGATACCGGACAGCTCAGGCTGCTTTTTCAACAGGCGATCGATATGAAACCGAAAGACGGGAGAGAGGCAGGGGAAGCCGTTCCAAGAACCAGCATGTCGGAAATAGGAGGATAATTGAGGAAGTCGGCGACCAGCGGTTGTCAGTTTTCAGGGAGCAAAAAGAATACAAAAAGCTATGATGGACTTATCGCATCTCGATGAAGATGGTAACGTAAGTATGGTCGATGTATCGGTGAAACCGGGCACCATGCGTATGGCGCATGCTTCAGGGTACATTACCATGAAGCCTGAAACAATGCGGCTTTTGCAGGAGCAGAGCCTGCCGAAAGGGAACGTGTTGACAACAGCCAAGATCGCCGGTATACAGGCTGCCAAACGGACCGCCGATCTTATACCGCTCTGTCATCAGCTCAATCTTGCCTGGGTTGCTATTGATTTTGTTCTTGATCCCGATCGCATCGGGATCAGGGCGACGGTAAAAACGAAAGAGGCCACCGGCGTTGAAATGGAAGCGCTCACGGCAGTGACGGTTGCTGCGCTTACCATTTACGATATGTGCAAGGCGGTTGACAAATCCATGGAAATCGGTGAAATCAGGCTTGAGATGAAGACCGGAGGGAAAAGCCGGATATCGACCGTTTACAGGCCCCGTACCGCTATCCTTGTTGTTTCGGACTCCATTACCGAAGGCAGATCGGTAGACAGGTCAGGTCAGATTCTGAGGAGTGGCTTCGAACGCGCAGGCTGCCCCGTTGAAGCGTTCAGGTTCGTGGCGGACGAGCCGAACGATATTGCCGGTGCTGTAGATGCATGGGTTCAGGAGGGGATTGAACTGGTGGTTACCTCCGGAGGTACGGGACTCGGGCCGAGAGACGTTACGGTCGAGACACTGCTTTCGAAGTTTACCAGGAGACTGCCCGGTGTCGAGCAGGCGCTTTTTCAGTGGGGTCAGAGCAAAACAGGAACGGCGATGCTTTCAAGGCTTGCCGCCGGGGCGATCGGGCCCTCGGTTGTTATCTGCCTGCCCGGCAGCACGGGTGCTGCGAAGGATGCCCTCGAAATCCTTGTTCCTGAAATTTTCCACGCATTCGAGATGATCAAAGGAGAGGGGCACGGATGACAGGAGTCAAAGAGGCGCATGATAGTATCGCCGTTTCCGTTAAGGAACTGCCGGCAGAAGAGAAAGCGCTGGAATCGGTCCAGGGCCAAGTGCTTGCCGAAGAAATAGCAGCGGATTTTCAGTTGCCGCATTTCGATAATGCCGCCATGGACGGCTTTGCCGTACAATGGGAAGATATACGGAATGCATCGGAGGAGAAACCTGTGAGACTGGGGGTTGTCGAGGAAATTACAGCGGGCCAGAGCCCGCGGCTTCCGGTTGCTTCCGGGAGCTGTGCCCAGATCATGACAGGCGCCCCGATGCCTGAAGGCGCCGATACGGTCGTTATCTTCGAGCACACGAGCGGGTTCGGCAACCGGAATGTTGACGTTTTCAAAGCTCCTGCACCACGTTCCAACGTGCGCTACGCGGGTGAAGAAGTTCGGAAGGGCGAGTTGCTGCTGAAGCGGGGCACGCGTCTGACCCCTGCGGAACTCGGAGTGCTTGCGGCATTCGGCAGGTCGATTGTTCTCGTTTATCGCCGCCCCAGGGTCGGAATTGTTACCGTCGGTGATGAGCTTCGCAGGCCGGGTGAAAACCTTGACGGAGCGGCTATATACAACAGTAACCGCTTTTCCCTTGAGTCCTGCGCTGTTGCTGCCGGCGCCGAAATTGCGGGGCATTGGCAGGTTCCCGATGATATCGCTGCAATTCGTGAAGCTCTTGCCGAAGCTTTGCTTTCCAGCGACCTGCTCATTACCGCAGGCGGCATGTCAACCGGGGAGTACGACTATATGCAGCAGATGCTTACCGGTCTTGGCATCGAGCAGAAATTCTGGAAGGTAGCTCAGAAGCCCGGAAAACCCTTTTTTTTCGGGACAGGGAATGAAGGCAAGATGGTTTTCGGTTTGCCGGGCAACCCTGTGTCCGCGCTTGTCTGTTTTCTCGAATACTGCATGCCGGCACTTTCAGCCATGCAAAACAGCCGGTACTACGGTAAAATCGAGGCCGAACTTGCCGGGCCGTTTCCCACCGATAAAAAACGACACCGCTTTCTGTTCGGCAGGATATGGCAGAAAGACGGCAGACTTCTCTGCAAAGTCACCCCGAAAATCGAGTCGCACATGATCACTTCGCTGGCGGGAGCAAACTGTCTGATAGAAGCTCCGGCTGCCGGACAGCCGTTGCCTGCCGGCACCGTTGTTACCTGTAATGTGCTGCCGTGGGGTACAATGAACGAGTAACCGACACGCTATCGATATGGATATTACTGTTAAATGTTTTGCGGCTGCCCGTGACGCCCTCGCCCGGGACGAGTTTCATATCGAGGTTTCCGAGGGAACAACCATCGAGGTTGTTGAACAGGAAATCAGGAAACTTTCTTCACAGCTTGCCGAAATGCCGTTCATGCTTGCCCTGAACATGGAGTATCCTGCGGAAGGGACACTGGTGAAAGAAGGTGATGAGCTTGCCATCATTCCACCGGTCAGCGGAGGGTAAATCATGGTATCGGTGAGCATAAGCAGAGAATGCATAGATGGCTGGAGCTTCGGTACTCCGCCGGATCGGCATGCCGGAGCCGAACTTGTCTTTATCGGGCTTGTTCGTGACGAGGAAAAAGGCGAAAGGATCAGCGGGCTTGTCTATGAGCACTATGAAGGCATGGCACAAAAAGAGCTTGAAAAAATCGGCATGGCAGCTGTCGAAAAGTTCGGTATCATCGACCTTCACTGTATCCACCGGGTTGGAGCCATTCCTGCAGGAGAAGCTGCCATTGTTGTGCTGGTTCGCTCGAAACACCGTCAGGAAGTTTTCAGCGCCATGAGCTGGTTCATGGATGAACTGAAAAGATCCGTTCCCATCTGGAAAGTCGGGTGCCCGAAATGACCGGCGGGTCTTATTTTTTTTTCAGCTTTTCTATGGTGGCTGTGCATGTCGACTGAATTTCCTCAAGTTCTTCCTCATCGTGTTTCCCCGGAGCAAACTCCAGCTTGTCGATTGCATCGAGCAATGTGAGCAGTTTCCTTGAAAGGGTATCGTCGATTCCCTGTTTTTCGAGTCCTTGCGTCAGCTCACTTCTTGTCATGCTCCGAGGATCCATACCCCAGCAGCTTTCAATTGCTGTATAGAGTTTTTCCCGCAGTTCCGGCAGTGAATCGGCAGATTCGCCGTTCCGTTTGTTGTCCTGGTTGCGGCTTTTCCTGTTCTGATTCTTTTTTGTGCCGGGGCAGCGAGTCGGCCGGAGCTTTTTAATCAGGATGTAGAGCAGCGGCAGCAATACTGCGGACAGTGCTAAAAGCACCCGGTAGAGAGATGACGGTTGCCTGCTTTCCTCTTTCACATCAGCTTCGGGGCTGTCTGCTGGGGAAGAAGGCAATGGAGGTAGTACGGTCAGGGCTATTTTTTCCGATGTAACGGTTTTGTAGCGTTGTTCTGCCGGATCGAACGCTGTGAAAGTGACGGGCGCAAAAATGAACGTCCCCTGCTTTTCAGCCTTTATGGTAACTGTTCTGGTAAACTCTTCCGGTGATCCCGCCGGAAGGGGGGAAGCTGTTTCAGGCGCTGTGGTTTCAATCAGGGAAAACCCGTCGGGCAAGGAGAGCGGCATTTCCGGAAAAGTCCTGAAACTTCCTTTGCCGGTTATGGAGGCTGTAAGCTGTAGTGTTGAACCGGCAGGGAGGGTATGTCTGTCGGTGTTGACTGAGGCGGAATAGGTGCCCACTGCTCCGCGGAAATCTGCCGGCCTGGGTTCAGGAAGGGTTTGTACATGCACCGCTATGTCTGGGGCGGCAAGTGTGAGAGAGTCATCGGGTTCGGATTCCGTCCCGATGGAAAGGTTTTTCGGGATGAAGCAAAGCAGGCGGTAGCCGGTAATGCTGAGTGTGCCGCTTTCGATGGGCACCAGCTTCATGCGCTTGATCACGGCGCTCCGGTAAGCAGTGCCGTTCACTATTTCGGGTTTGCTCGGTATGAGTCTCCGGGGAGTGTCGTCATAGGCCCAGATTCCCTGATAAACCGGTTTATCGATGTCCCGGATTTTCGGCGCGATATCCTTGAAAAAAATAGTGTAGGTGAGTTCGAACTCCTCTCCTGAAAACGGTTTCTGATTGCTGACGTGCACTGTCAAAAAGGGCTCCTGCGCCGGTTTGTTTTCCATTCCTGTATCTGAAGCCCTGATTGGTTCAGGGGCGCAGAGCAGCAGCAGAAGCATTGTTCCGTATACCAGCAGTTTCACGGCAGAGATTATTTCTTCAGTTCAAGTGAGCGTTCAGCGGCTGCTTTCACCGTGCTGATCATGGCCTGCCGGACATTGTGGGCATCCATCTGTTTCAACCCGGCTTCGGTTGTCCCTCCCGGTGTTGTAACATCTTTTATGAGATCTTCGGGGCTTTTTTTGCTTTCAAGTACCATCTTTGCTGCGCCGAGCATCGTTTGTGCGCTGAGCTTTACGGCCTCTTCACCTGGAAGGCCGCACTGTTTTCCCCCCTCGGTCATCGACGCTATAATGTAAAACATATAGGCCGGCCCGCTGCCTGACACGGCAGTGGCGGCATCCATAAGTGATTCATCGAGCACCGATACCTTGCCGATGGCACTGAATATTTTTTTTGCTCTTGCGATATCATTAACGGTGGCAAGCGCTCCCGCGCTGATGGCAGTCATACCTTCTCCGGCAAAGGCAGGTGTGTTCGGCATAACGCGGATAACACGCATATCTTCAAGGGAGTGGGTTCTTATGAACTCGGAAGAGATTCCTGCGGCAACGCTTATGAGCAGGTGATCCGCATGGAGCTTGTTTTGAAGTTCACCGAGCACCTCCTCTATCTGATAGGGTTTTACCGCGAGGATAAGAATATCTGCTGATTGTGCAATGTCTTTCAGAGATGTTTTGCATGAGATCCCGAACTCGGCACAGACTGCTTCGGAAACAGCCGGATCTTTGTCGAATCCTGAGATTTCATTGCTGCCGTCGCACACGAGCCCTGAAATAAGAGCCCTGGCTATTCTTCCCGTCCCGATAAAACCGATTGTTGTTTTGTTCATGCTCTTGTTCGATTTATTTGGAGCGCAGTTTGAAAACAAGGATCGCCGGCATGAGCGGAAGGGTTATGCCGTTTTTACGTCTCATGCCTTTGCAAGTGAAGATACAAATGGGGCAGGGATTTCCCCATCGCCGACATTACGGTTTTTGAAGACACTCAAGATTGCAGAGCTGTTCAACGGTGTGGGTTTTTCTCAAGAGCATTACATTACATGGGTCCCGGTGTATTGTGACCATGGTCTTCCAAAAAAGAGAACATCTGATATTTCCGGCAATATGAACGCAGTGAGTCGTCATTTTCTTGCCATAGCTGCAGGGGCCTCGATAATTGCCCTTGCGGTTCCGGCTTCTTTTCTCTGGGTCAAGCCGTTCATACCGTTTCTGCTTGGGGTAATCATGTTCGGCATGGGTACAACAATCCGGTTGGGTGATTTCAGGGATGTCTGGGAAAAAAGGCGCGTTGTTTTTCTTGCCGCACTGCTTCAGTTTACCGTTATGCCCGGTCTTGGCGTTATGGTCAGCACCTTGTTGTCGCTCCCTGAAGAGGTCATGATCGGTATGGTGCTTGTCGGGAGCTGTCCGGGAGGAACGGCGTCCAACGTGATCGTCTATCTTGCGAGGGGCAATGTTGCACTTTCCGTGACCATGACCATGTTTTCAACCATGCTTGCTCCACTGCTCACCCCGGGAATTATTTTCCTGTTGTTGAAGAGGTCAATCGACCTTTCCTTTGCCGCACTGTTTTTGTCGGTTTTTCAGGTTGTTGCCGTACCGCTTGTCGCAGGATTGTTGGCAAGGCATTTTTTCAGCGGGCCTGTGACCCGTTACAGCAATTTTTTTCCCGGAGTATCGGTTCTGTCGATTACATTGATCATTGCCTGTGTTATGGCTTTGAATGCGGACAAGGTGATAGCCTTGCCGGTTGCTGTGGCAGCAGCTGTTGTGCTGCATAATCTCCTTGGTCTTGCTGCCGGGTACGGTGCGGCCCGACTGTTATCCTGCAGCCGTATTGATTGCCGGACTGTTGCGGTAGAGATCGGCATGCAGAATTCAGGTCTCGGGGTCACCCTTGCCAACCAGTTTTTTCAGCCGTTGAGCGCTTTGCCGGGGGCGCTTTTCAGCCTCTGGCACAATCTCTCCGGAATTGTACTCGCAAAATACTGGGGAAGCAGAAGAGCTTCCGAAAAAAAATAAAAAAGGCGGGCTGTCGATGACAACATGCCCGCCCTGCTGACTTCCGGATATCCGGAAAAAATCAGAGAACCTGTTTAACCATGTAGGCAACAGCGTCGCCAACCTGCTTGTCGGTAAGGTCAGGGTTGCCACCCCTTGCAGGCATGTTTCCCTCGGCGGTATAGCCGTCGATGGATTTCTTGACAAGTGTATTCATTCCCTGTGCGAAACGTGCCGTCCAGTCTGCCTGGGCGCCGGTTTTAGGCGCTTTGAGAATGCCGTTGGTGTGACAGGCTGCACAGCTCGTGTTATACACGGACTGGCCGTTTGTGAGATCGTATTTGGCGATGTCTGCAGCTGTAACTTCGGCATGTGCATCCAGACCGAGAGAGAGTACAAAAACAGCAGAAAGGGTAAGAGCTGAAATAATCCGTCCCATGTGTTTCTCCTTCACAATATTGGGGTGGTTAAAAAAACAAACGTTAAAAAAAGCGGGCGCTGAAATGGCGCCCGCTTTTTTTGATATATCGAAAACCGATTACTTTGCAACGCTTTCATCAACCATATAGGCAACAGCATTGGCTACTTCCTCGTCGGTCAGGGCATCATTGCCGCCTTTTGCAGGCATGTTGCCTTCAGCGGTATAACCGTCGATGGATTTCTGGATAAGGGTTTCCATGCCTTGATCGATACGGGCGGTCCATCCAGGAACATCGCCTGTTTTCGGTGAGCTGAGAACGCCTTCATCGTGGCAGCTTGCGCAGTTTGCGTCATAGATCTCCTGGCCGTTTGCAAGATCGTATCCGCTGACAAGTTCGCTTGCAGCTCCGCCTTCAGCAGGAGCTTCTGCAGCCGGTTCCTGTGCACCGCCGCATCCGATAAAGAAAATGCTGCAAAGAGCAGCTACCGGTAAGATTTTTTTCATGTTGTTCTCCTTCGTTCGTAATGATGTGAGTAGTGTTGATATGTTTTTTGACAACAATGAAGAGAAGATACAAAAGTTAATGATAAAATCATCTATACCTTGCGCGAAAAATTATCAGCAGCATCCCGTGGAGCGAGCGATATGCTTTTCTTTGCCTGCTGCTTAAGGTCATTTCGCGAAAGCGCGTACAAATGTGTATAGAACAAATTGAAGAGTAGTACCGCTGCCTTCGCACTTGGGGCAACGAGGCCCCGGCGTATGGAGCTGCTGATGGTAAAGATTTCGGAGGTGAGTTTTGAATAACTCTCGATAAAGTCCGGGAGGCTGATATTTTTCGGCTGGTAAAGCATTTCCTGCCCGAACGTGTAACGATAGGCAGTTAGGTCGTCGGGGTCGAAGAGCAGTCTTTTTTCCTCCTTGAGACGTTCGAAAACCATGGTTCCCGGATTGGGCCTGAGAATATTGATGCCGGGAACATCCAGTTTTGTCATGCGTATGAAGTCAAGGATGGCTGCCGGCGTTTCCAGCGTATCGCCATCCAGTCCGTAGATGAAGCTTCCGTAGAGGCTGATACCCGCATTGCGGATGTTGATTATGGCTTCTGCAAGCTCTGTTGGGCGGTTCTGTGTTTTTTTGTGGGTGTCTCTGCTTGCGGGCTCGATGCTTTCAATCCCGACAAGCAACGCGCGGCACCCTGATCGTGCAAATGTTTCCAGCAGTTGTGGCTGTTTGCCGAGTGTTGTCGTCGCCTGACCGAACCAGGTGATGTTCAGAGGAATGAGGCGGCTGAAGAGTTCCTGGGCGTATTCTTCATTTGCGTTGATGGAGTCGTCGACGAAAAAGAATATTCTGCTGTCATGTTTGCTGAAACGGTTCACTTCATCGACAACATCGTTTATTGTTCTCCTGCGGTGCCTGTTGCCGTTTAGGATATGGACGTTACAGAAATCACAGTGGTAAGGGCACCCCCGGCCGGTTTGAATGATGTTGGTTGTGAAATACCGTTTCTTGTCGAGCAGCCGGGAACTGACCGGGCGGGACCGCGAAAGATCGGGGAAGTCACCAGGAAAGTAATCTGTTTTTAATTCCCCTTTCTTGAGATCTTCGAGGACATCCACCCATATATCGTCTGCCTCACCATGAACAAGGACATCGGCATGAGTCCTGCACGAATCGGGGAAAAGCGTTACATGGGCACCGCCGAGAGCTACTTTACAGCCTTTTGCCCGCAAGCTGTCGGCAAGGCTGAACGCTTTCGATGTCATTCCTGTCTGAACGCTTATGCCGACAAGGTCCCATTGCTGTTCAAGCGGTAACTTCTCGAAGCGCAGGTCACAGATCCGTTGCTCGACACCCTCGACTTCCACCGAGGCAAGAATCATGAGGGCAAGAGGAGGGATGGCGAACTGTGTTTGTTTTATCAGGTTGCGTATCGATCGGTTAAACCATTCCCTTGCACCTTTTTCCGACTGTTCCTCGAAGAGCGACCTGGCACCGTCGACACCACTGTCCGACGCAAGGAATACCAGGAGCACCTGTTTGCCTTTGTTCATACTACCAGTCCTTGTTTGACGGCGCCTGCTTCTCAGGAGAGGCATTGCGATAGCTGCTCCGCACTACATCGCGTTCCTCTTTTGCAGCCCGTTCAAGGATGTTTGAGGCAACATCATTCCGTGTCCCGGAGCGCCGAGTATCGGAGGGGCGCTTTCCCTTTCCGGGGGGAGGGGGGGAGAGCGTTTTTAAAAGACGCAAAACGATTTCATGGTTGATTTTACTTTCCTGATCGTCGGGATGCATCAGGAGCGCGGAACGGTACTCTCTCAGTGAGGCTTTCAACAGCTTTTTTTTCTGCCTGTTGCCGTCTGCGAGCATGGCGAGCCGGGCAAATGCGTTACCTGCATTGAACCGCGCATCCACTCTGAACGTCACCGGCAGTTCCGGCTGACGTGCTGCCTTGCGGAACTGTACGGCAGCTTCAGCAAAGTGGCTGGTGCGGAAAAGCGTATTACCGAAGTTGTATGCCGCGACAGTTCCATTACGGCTTTCCGGTTCATCTCTGATGACGTTCCTGTACAGTTCGGAAGCTTTTGTGAACTGACCGGCTTCAAAGAGTTCGTTGGCGGTTTTCAGTGTTCTGTAGTCCGCCATAACGTTCGAAAATGAAAACAATGTCAAGGCGGAGAGCAGGACTGCCGATGGATAGCCATGCATAACCCTTTATTTTTCCATCATTTCGGTGAACAGGTTGAACAGGTAGTGTGAATCATGCGGGCCGGGTGCTGCTTCAGGATGATACTGCACGGAAAAGCAGGGCAACTCACGGTGCCGGATACCTTCAACGGTATTGTCGTAGAGATTAAGATGGGTGAGCTCGAGTTCTTCCGGAAGGGACCCCATCTCTACAGCAAATCCGTGGTTCTGTGAAGTGATCTCGATTGATTGTGTCGAAAGATGTTTGACCGGGTGATTGCTTCCGTGGTGACCGAATTTCAGTTTGTATGTTGCTGCTCCGAAAGCCAGCGAAAGGAGCTGGTGCCCCAGGCAGATACCGAATATCGGCAAAGTGCCTGACGCCCTGTTTTGTTGTGCCAGGGTTCTGATTGTGTCGACCGCATAGGTTACGGCAAATGGGTCGCCGGGTCCGTTTGAAAGAAAAACTCCATCCGGATTCAGCTTCAGGGCTTCTTCGGCTGTCGTACTTGCGTTGAGGACGGTGACTCTGCACCCGGCATCCTGCAGCATTCGCAGGATGTTTCGCTTGATGCCGTAATCATAGGCAACGACATGGTACTTTTCGTCAGGACAATCCACCGTGTAGCTCTGTGATGTAGTGACCTTCCTGACGAGATCGAGGCCGGTCATTTCAGGTATTGCAAGGGCATTTTTCTGCAGGCTTTTTTCATCGTGGTCATCTGTTGATATGAAGCCTCTCATTGCGCCTTTTTCCCGGATCTCGCGAACCAGCTTTCTGGTATCGATACCAGAAAGGCCCATGACTTGTGATGTCTTGAGGTACTCGTCCAGGCTGCTTGTTGCTGCGTAGTTGCTGTACACCTGGGATACTTCACGAACAATGAGCGCTGAAGCCCAGATTTTATGAGACTCTCCATCGGTCTCGTTGATACCGTAATTCCCTATAAGAGGGTAGGTCATGATCACCATCTGTCCGGCGTATGACGGGTCCGTAAGGATTTCCTGGTATCCTGTGAGCGAAGTGTTGAAAACCACCTCTCCGGCTGCTTCGCCGACATGTCCGAAAGCTGTGCCTTTATAGACAGAGCCGTTTTCCAAAACCAGTGTTGCGGGTATGGGCTGCATGTGTATCGTTTAATCCTTGCTGGTTAGTTTCTCGCCCGCTTCCTGCTTTTCGGTCGATGCGATCGCGCTCCGGTCGAATTTTATTTTCAGGTTTTCGCCAACCTGGACCAAAACTGTTTTTTTCTCGGAATCGATTCCGGCCACGGTACCGTGCATGCCCCCGATGGTGACCACCTTGTCTCCCCGTTTCAGGCTTTCCAGTACCTTTTCGCGCTCTTTCTGTTTTTTCTGCTGCGGGCGGATGAGAAAGAGGTAAAAAACAACGAAAATCAGGATTAGCGGAACGAACTGAATAAACATGTTGGGTGTTTCACCTCCGCTGGGAGGAGCGAAAAGAAAAAGTGAGGATATGAAGTTATACATGGTTTCTTTGTAATGGTTGGCGAGCTTCAGCTCTAAAAGCCGAAAGATAATCTATTCATTCAACTAATTCAATGAGAAGTTTGGGGATGAGGCGTGACAACGAGATGGCTGGATAGCTTTATCATTAACAATACCTGAAGCTTGCGAAAGGTGCGACATCGTAGTTGTTCGGGGTGACGAGCCCGCGGGAGAGTTTGAGGTCTGCCAGTGTTGCGATCATTGCGGCGTTGTCGGTCGAATAAGCTGCTTTGGGAATAAAAAGTCGTATACCTTGCCTTGAACAGGCATCCTCCATTTTTTCCCGCAACCCCGAGTTGGCACTTACGCCTCCTGTTACTGATATGGCGTTCAGGTTGAATTTCATGGCGGCAGCAAGGGTTTTTTCAACAAGCACACTCGTAATCGCATCCTGGATGGAAGCAGCAATGTCATGCATGTGCTGTTCGATAAAAGCCGGCTCATGTTTTTTTATGTAGTTCAATACTGATGTTTTCAGACCGGAAAAACTGAAATCAAAATTGTCCCGGTAGTTTTTGCTGGTTCGTGACCGGGAGGTAAGGGCCCGCGGGAACTCATGAAACTCCGGATTTCCTTCTGCTGCCAGCCTGTCGATAGCCGGCCCTGCAGGGTAATCAAGTCCCAGCATTTTTCCTGTTTTATCGAAAGCTTCACCAGCCGCGTCGTCAATAGTCCTGCCGATGATCGTATAGGTCAGATCCGTGTTCACAGCACAGAGTATGGTATGTCCTCCTGAAACTGTCAGAGAGATGAAACGTTCTTTCGGGGCTTTATGACGGGGATCGTCTTGTATGAAACCCGAAAATATATGGGCTTCTATATGGTTGACCGGTACAAGGGGTTTCCGGAGCGAGTAAGCAAGACCCTGGGCGAAGCACAGCCCTGCCATAACCGCGCCGATCAGTCCGGGGCCTGCTGTTGCCGCTATGATATCAAGATCGTTTTTTTGTATATTAGCCTCGTTTACCGCGGCATCGACAACGGACACAATCAGCCGTTCATGTTCCCGTGAAGCAAGTTCTGGGACAACACCTCCATAGGTCTTGTGAACGAGCTGGGAGCTGATGATGTTCGATGTTACACGACCGTTTTGCAAAACGGCCGCCGATGTTTCATCGCAACTGGTTTCAATGCCGAGGATGTTCATTCGTAACGCACTTCGTTTGAAAGAAATATGGCCAAACCTAACAAACAAGACAATAATAAACCAAGGGTCAAGATAAAGTTTCTCAACCTGCTGCTTGTTTTGCTCGGTGCAGACCTTATTCTGCTTTTTGCCCCTAATGTCGGTATCCTCAATAGTGTATTTTATATCGGGGATGTTATCGGATGGTCTTCTCTTATTGTCGGTATCCTTCTCCTCGTGTTAGGTTTCAAGGGACTTTACCAGAAGCGGTAAAGGTTTTTGCCCAAATATCAGGCACAAATTGAAACGCTCAACATAGGTCAGGTCAATGAAACATGATGCCGAACTGCAGGAACTGACAGGGCAGATCGCCGAAGCCTCGGCTTTTCTGGATAGAGCTGCACAGCTGCTTTCGGAACGTGTTGTCGGGCAGGAGAAAGTTCTCGAGAGGGTGTTTATCGCCTTGCTTGTAAACGGTCATATTCTGCTCGAAGGTGTTCCCGGGCTGGCAAAAACGCTTATTGTCAGGACCTTTGCGTCAGCGTTGAATCTGGCTTTCCAGCGCATACAGTTCACTCCCGACATGCTCCCTGCGGACCTGGTCGGCACCATGGTCTATAATCCGAAAGAGATGGATTTTTACCCGCGCAAGGGGCCGGTGTTCGCCAATGTCATTCTCGCAGACGAGATAAACCGTTCACCCGCAAAAGTGCAGTCTGCGCTGCTTGAAGCCATGCAGGAAAGGCAGGTCACCATAGGCGACAGTACATTCATGCTGCCTGAACCGTTTATGGTTCTGGCTACGCAGAACCCGATCGAGCATGAAGGAACCTACCTTCTTCCCGAGGCTCAGCTTGACCGTTTCATGATGAAAGTAATGGTTGATTACCCGTCCTATGACGAGGAGCTTGAAATCATGCAGCGCTCGGCAAAGACCGGTCTTCTTCCCGATGTTTCTTCTGTTGTTGAAAAAAGCGAGATTCAGAAATCCAGAGCGCTGATCGACCGGATATATGTTGATCCGAGGGTACAGCGTTACATTGTCGATCTTGTTACCACATCAAGAAATCCGGTGTCTGCAGGATTACAGTCGCTTGAAGAGATGATTGAGTACGGAGCGTCGCCGAGAGCATCCATTTTTCTGCTGCTTGCCGCCAAGGCGCACGCATTTTTGCATTGCAGGGCCTACATTACGCCGGAAGATGTCAAGGCCATCGCTTTTGACGTCATGCG
>JAKSCY010000405.1 GCA_022360355.1 Chlorobiales bacterium | reverse complement strand
TAGATTAGTTAAACAATCCCGATTATCCCGGTGGCCACATCATGTGCCGACCACCCAGCAAATGCATGTGCAGGTGATACACGCTCTGACCACCCTGGGGATTGCAGTTGATCACCAGGCGATAGCCGTTTTGGGCAATCCCTTTTCCAGCGGCGATTTGTCTGGCAGCGGCAAACATCGCTGCGATATGAGCATCGTGCTCATCGGATAGATCGTTCGCAGTCGCTACTTCTGCTTTTGGTATAATTAATATATGGATCGGTGCTTTACCATCGATATCCTCAAAGGCAAGCACCTTGTCGTTCTCATAGACTTTCTTGGCTGGCAGTTCACCCCGTAGAATTCTGGCAAAAGGATTATTCTGATCGTAGGCCATAGACATTAGTCCACCATCGGTTCGCTATAGCCGAAATTCTGCAGAAGCTTCTGGCGCGCTGCAACATCTTCTTCATTCTCAACGCCGACGGGTGATTCGCCGTCCACCACACCAATGATCGCTCCACCCTGGGATGTTCTGTAGACCAGTGTCTGCACCGGGTTGCCACTGGCGCAGAAGATATTGGCAACGGTGGGAAGGGATTTGATGTTGTTGAGCACCTGGACGGGAAAACTCCCGCCGAGCAATACCAGGAAGCAATGACCGCTGCCAATCGCCATCACATGTTTCGCAGCAAGAGATTTCAGCTCATCGTCATTCCCGGAAGTCCTGACCTTCCGATCTCCGGAAGCCTCGGAAAAGGCCAGCCCGAATTTACTTCCTGGTGCTCCGCAGGCAATCGCACGAAATAGCGATTCCACCGTCAGGATAAAATGTGCCTGCCCCAGTATTAACTGGACGTCGGTCGGAACAGTCAGTTCCACTACTTCTATTGTGCCATTTTCGGCTGTCATGATGCGCTCCTTTGAAATAATCAACGTAACCAGAGATAAGCGTTAAAACCAAGAGTCTGGGCGTAACCGACGCGGCGGTACCAGGCATCGGCTTTTTCGTTTTTTTCGGTGACGGTCAGCGATACATTGCTGAATCCAGCTTTTTTGAAACGCCGAAGCGATTCATCAACTAGCCAGGCGCCCAATCCTTTTCCGTGATGCGAAGGCATAACTGAAATCTGGGGATGATGGCCACAGT
>JAKSCY010000199.1 GCA_022360355.1 Chlorobiales bacterium | reverse complement strand
GCACTCATGACAGCCCCTCCCATAGAATCGTAATAAAGCTGCTGCGTAAACCCTCCTGCGAGGAAAAGATTGGGTACAGGTGTTTTCTGCGCCGGCCTGTACTGCTCCATATTCGGCAAAGGCGCGTAGACAGACTGCGGTATTTTCACCAGTGTCGACTTCAGAATCCCAGCTCCTCTCGACGTTTCGGGAAAGCAGCTCCGAATGCTGCGGTCAACCCTGTCGATAATCTCTTCCCTGGAAAGCTCCATGAGTTTTCCAGCAGGAGCCACACAGAACTCGAAACGTGATTTGCCTTCATGGGGGGTCCCCCGTAACGTCCTGTATTCAGGTGTTGTGTTGGCAAGATCGGCATAGACAGGGATCACACCGTCCGGGCTGAACAGCACATTGTCCTCAGGGGTTATCTGCCTGTCATACCAGATCTGTACGGAAATCACCGGAACCCCTTCGAGCTTTTCGAGGTCGCTGAAAAATCTCCGTTCTTTCTTCAGAGAATCGGGAAGCACCCTGTTGAGATTATGGATGGGCAATGCACAAAGATAGTAATCAGCAGACAGCATTTCACCGTTTGCCATGCGCACTCCCTTGATTTCACCGCCTTCGTACAGCAGTTGGTCAGCGGCAGTCCCGGGAAAGAACTCAGCACCTTTTTTCTCCGAATACTCCTGCAGCGGACCGACAAGGTGCTCCTGGGGAGACCCTTTGAGAAAACCCATGCGCGACGCGTCAGGAATACGGTAAAACACCTCGGTGACGTCGAGGATGATCTTTGCCGATATCTCTTCAGGGGGAATAAACTTGAGGGCAAGTGCCATAGGCCGGAACATCTTCTCCAGAAGCCGGTCACCGAACCGGTGCTGCTTTGCCCATTCCGTAAAGGTCAGATGATCCTGCGTCGGTGGATACTTGTCTTTTTTCAGTGCAAGGGGAACGAGCGACTTCGAGAAGGCAAGCATTTCACCAAACTTGAAATACCCGTTCTTCACGATAGCCGGCATGAGATGAAGCGGGCTCGGCAGGTTCCATGTATTGAAAGTGAAGCTGTTGCCTCCTGCAAGCGTATAGGTCAACCTGTGATCTTTCCAGAGAACGGACTGATAGGCATTGACCTCACGCATGAGATCATACAGTACGTCATATGCCCCGAAAAAGCAGTGTGTGCCGGACTCGATCCAGTCTCCTTCTTCGTCCTTCCATGAAGAAACCTTCCCTCCGTATATGGAACGCTTCTCGAAAAGTGTTACACAAAAGCCCCGGTCGGTCAGGCGTTTTGCAGCCGTGAGGCCGGCCAGTCCGCCGCCGAGAATCAGAACAGACTTGTTATTCCGCTGCATAATAAAATTCACACATGGATCGTGGCAGTCAGGACCGGTTATCGATCAGCCCTGCTGTTAATGTCTTATAAAGCGGAGCGTCCCTCCATTGCTCTGGACAGCGTAGCCTCATCGATAAACTCAAGCTCCGCCCCAACCGGAACTCCCCTTGCTATTTTGGTCACCGTAATCCCCAGCGGTTTCATCAGCTTGCTGATATACAACACGGTTGTCTCTCCCTCCACCGTCGGACTCAACGCCATGATAACCTCACTGACTTTGCTCCCGCCCGTTTGCGAAAGACGCGCCAGAAGCTCTTTTATCCGTATATCATCAGGCCCTACACCGTCAAGCGGGGAAATAACACCGTGAAGTACATGGTAAAGGCCCCGGTACTGCGCTGTTTTTTCAAAAGCAAGCACATCGGTAGGAGACTCCACAACGCAGATCACCGACCTGTCACGCCCTTTTCCCCTGCATATGGAGCACGGGTCATCGCCCTGATCGGTCACGTTCTGGCAGATTGAACAACTGATCACCCGCTCCTTGACATCCGTAAGAGCCCTGGAGAACCTTTCAACCTCTTCAGGCTGCTCATGAAGAATGTGCATGGCAAGGCGCTGGGCGGTCTTGCGGCCTATCCCCGGCAATTTTGCAAACTCCTCGATCAAAGCCTCAATTGCCGCTGAAGTATATCGCATGAATGATCCTACTGGCCGATGTTGAAGTTTTTCAGCATATCTTCGCCGCCAAGCATACCACCTGCAGCTCTTGACAATTCTTCACGAGCCTGGTCTGCTGCTTTTTCGAGAGCACTGTTAACAGCGGCTACGACCAGATCCTGAACCATCTCGATATCGTCGAGTATCTCGGGATCAATCGTTACGGAAAGCACCTTCTGCTTTCCGCTTACTGTCGCTTTTACCATGCCTCCCCCGGCATCGCCTTCGGCGGTTATTTTCTCAAGCTGCTTCTGAACATCCTGCATCTTCGCTCCAGCCTGCTGAAGCTGCCTCATCATGTCATTGAAATTAGGCATTGCCATAGTCACGTTCTCCTTCTTCTGATCACTTTTTACCAGTTTTTGTCCCGTATTTCCGATTTCTCTTCTTTCGGAGTTCGCCGTCGGTGTCGGAATCGGTATCGAAACCACCGCAATCCTTTTCGACCCTGAAACCCGATCCCTACTCCGATTCCCGATTGTTTTCTCCCACCTTTTTGTGTTCCTTTGGTGAATTATTCAGGTTACGGACACCTTTATTAACTTACTGCTTCCGGCGCAGGGCAAGATATATCCCTTCAAGAATATCTTCGGTTGTCAGCTTGTATTTCTTCATCAGCTCGTCAGGCTTCCCGGATTCCCCGAACAGATCCTCTACACCAACCATCTCGATGGGAACCGGAATGTTCTCCGCACAAACATGTGCCACCGCGTCCCCAAGACCGTTATGAACCTGGTGCTCCTCGGCGGTAACAATCGCGCCGGTATCATTTGCAGCACGAACAATCGCCAATTTGTCGACAGGCTTGATCGTATGCATGTTGATCACTCTGACCGTAACCCCTTCCTGTTCAAGTATGCGGGCTGCCTCGAGAGCTTTCCATACCATGATTCCACAGGCAATAACCGTTACATCCCTTCCAGGGTTCAGCTCTATCGACTTTCCTATCTCGAAGCCATCCTCGTCAAGAGAAAAGTCGGGAACCGATGGCCTGCCGAAACGCAAATACGCAGGACCTTCGTGTTCATGCAGCGACCTTACGGCCCGTATTGTCTCGCTGTAGTCAGCTGGAACGACAACGGTCATTCCGGGAAGCCCGCGCATGAGCCCTATATCTTCAAGCATCTGGTGAGTCGCGCCGTCTTCTCCCAGCGTAAGACCGGCATGCGAAGCGCATATCTTGACATTCAGGCGGGAGTAGCAGACCGACTGGCGGATCTGGTCGTAAACCCTTCCGGAGGCAAATGCAGCAAATGTCCCGGCAAACGGTTTTTTGCCTGTAGTGGCAAGCCCGGCAGCAATGGAAATCATGTTTGCTTCGGCAATACCGACCTGAAAATACCGCGCAGGAAACTCTTTCTGAAAATGATGCATATGCAGCGACCCGGTCAAGTCGGCGCACAAGGCAACAACATCAGAGTCTTTCCTGCCGATTTCCTGCAATGCCTCGCCGAATCCTTTTCGGGTTGCAACCGACCCGCGAGAAGCATATCGGACAACTTCGGCGAGAGAATTTTGTTCTGCCATGGATCAAAGAATAACTGTTATTTTTAAAAGGTACTCCCCTGTTGTTATTTTTCCGCCAAATCGCTTGAAAATGACAAAAATTGAATATAAGCATACAGAAATAGCGGTAAAAAAACAATTTGGCCAGAACTTCCTGACCGACCGGAACATCTGCAGAAAAATCGTTCAGTCTGCAGGAGTGCGGGAAAATGACCGGGTTCTGGAAATCGGTCCCGGATTCGGAGCGCTTACCGGTGCGATCCTCGAAACATCTCCTCAGCTTATCGCCGTGGAAAAGGACCGGAAACTGGCGGCGTTCACCCGCAAAGAGTACCCTTCAGTCACGGTTATCGAAGCGGATTTTCTGACGGTAAACCTGACGGAGCTTACCGCCGGAGGCCCGCTCAGGATCATGGGCAACATACCCTACTCAATTACCAGCCCGATCCTTTTCAAGCTTCTCGATAACCGGCATCACATCACTTCTGCAACCCTTATGATGCAGCACGAAGTTGCCCGGCGCATCGTCGCCGCTCCAAACACCAAAGAGTATGGCATCCTTGCCGTTCAGATGCAGACATTTTGTGAAGTCACCTATCTTTTCAAGGTAAGCAGAAAGGTGTTCAGGCCGAAACCGGACGTTGACAGTGCCGTAGTAAACATCGCTCCACGCACATCGCCCGCGGATACGGATGAAGCGGGGTTCAGAAACTTCGTCCGTACATCTTTCGGGCAAAGAAGAAAAACACTGCAGAACAACCTCAGAAAAAGCTACGACCTCTCGGCGGTGCAATCAGTCGACCTGAAACTGCGCGCGGAATCGCTCTCCATTGAACAGTTTTTGTCTCTCTACAAGGAACTTGAGCCCTTAGTCGGGTGATTCTCCCTCAGACTCCTCTTCAAGCAATCGGGCTGCATCGAGGATTTTCTCCCGGAGCGGCAGCAGCTTTTTATTGTGCCTGATATACATTTCCAGAGCTTCGCTTGTCGACAGGTTGCGATGGAGGTCAGGCACCCTTCCCCGCGGCGCTTCCTGCTCGACTTTCAGATTGATTCCCCCGATGACGAAAGCCGGTCGCAATGCCTTGCGGATCTGCTTCAGGTTCACCAGCCCGCGCTGCCCGCTCCGGCAGGTGATAACAACCCTGACAATAGACCCCTCCAGGGCAGCGTCTCCGATACGCTCATGTATCAGCGGCATCGGGTCCTCCTCATCCCTGACATCAACTTCAACCGGAATCATTGTTCTGGCAGGCGTCGAGACGTGGTGAAACTCCGGCTTTTTCTTCTCAGAAAAATCTATCATCACAAAACCCTTCTCCTGCCCTGCTTCGGCAAAACTGATTCGCTCGATGCTGCCGGAATACACAACAGGAGGGCCCTCACTCTGCCCGAGTTCCTGATATTTGTGAATATGCCCCAGTGCAACATAATCGAACTCGGGACGTTTAAGCATGGACAGATCGAACACGGGATCCCTTGTCACCAGGGTAACACGTTCCGAACCTTCTGTCATTACCGCCGAATCCACATGCAGGTGACCGGCAACAACTACCGGATAATCGACCGGCTCCTTTTTCAGGCGTTGTGCCTCAACCGAGACATATTTCGAATACAGTTCATGAACCTTTTCATGCTGCTCCTCTTTAGGCAGAGAAGCGAACTCCTCGCTGGCACGAAAGTCATGAATCATCGGCCAGGGCAAACCGATAATTCTGACCGGGCCGCTTTTCGTCATGATATCCTTCGACCCGAGTTCCCTGAACAGATGGGTAGAATCGGAGAACAGGGAAAATATCTCCATGGAGTTGACTTTTCCGAAGGTGTAGGGATGATCATGGTTGCCGACAATCATCACTACCGGAATGTCACGGTCAAGCAGAGGTTTCAGGCAGCGTGCAAAGATTCTCTGGT
>JAKSCY010000572.1 GCA_022360355.1 Chlorobiales bacterium | reverse complement strand
TCGAGCAGGCCGCCGCGCAGTGGGACCACTATATGGTTTCGGTGAAGAGCCATTAGCCGCAATGCTCTTCACTTAATGAAGATAATGTATTTCTCGACATCCTGGATCGGGGGCAAGGTTGGCTGCTTTCGGCGGACAGGAAAGCCGCTCATCTTGCGTTTGACCGCGCGCGGGTTGCGGCGTCCCCGGCTGGAGACCACGCGTTCTTCGAGGATCTCCTCCAGCACGGCCTCAGGGAACGCTTTTCTGTGCCGAGGGGGGGTAGCGACAAAGTGCGGGAGCTTGCGGCGACCACCCGCACGGCATGCAGAAACGAAAGCCGGTCGGGGTCTTCAGCGGCCTGCAGGGCTGCTTCATGCATCAGTCGCCGAATGGCAAAGTGCGCCAGCAGCAGCCCGTAGAACTCTTGCTGGACCAACTCCGGGGTCTTGCTGTGCAGAACGATGCGGGCGCCCCGCAAATGCGTCTTCAACTCGTCCAGCGCCGTTTCGATCTCCCCGCGCTGGGGGTAGAGGGCGGCCAGTTCCTGCGCCGGGGCCGGCTCGGGATCGAGAATCGTCGTCAGCAGGCGATAGAACGGCTCGGCGCCGGGCAGCCCTTCCAGACGGTACTCGATGACCCGCACCGTCACGGCGTCGCCGCCGCGCCGCCGCGCCCACTGCGAAGGATCGATGTGGCTCAGATAGGAGCCGTCCGGCAGGCGTTGCCGGCAAGCAAGAATCAGATTCTTCCGGCTGCGCCACAGCAGATCGGCGCCCGGGGCGCGCGCCTGGTTCCACAACCGGTAGCTGAAGAAAGGGCGGTCGGCCAAGCACAACATCTCCTGGCGCAAGTGCCCGACCACCTCCTCGGCGAGGGCGATTTCGCTGACAGCATAGGCGCCCATCCGGGTGCCGAACAACACCTGCGTCCCGGCCTCCAGCAGCGAGACGAAGCGTAACTGCGGATAGGCGCTCGCGCCGCGGCTCGCCCCCGGCCGGCCGCAGGCCGCTGCGTTGCGCTTCTCATCGGCCAGCTCCAGCGTGCTGCCATCGATGCTCAGCAGCCGCCAGCCGCGATACCAGCCGCCCCGCGTGGCGGCCGCCGCGATCGGCTGCACGCACTCATCATGGAGTTGCCGCAGCACCGCCGCTGCCAACCGCGAGCGCGCCTGCGAGATCGCCGCATTGCCCGCCACCTGGATCTTCGTTCCCGGTTCGCTCAGCCACTGCAGCCCTGCCAGCAAGCAGCGCAGCACCTCGCGGTAGGAGGAGCGGTAGGAGGACTGCATGTAAACAGCCAGGGCGATGACGTCGTACCCCACCACCTGAGCCGGCAACGCCCGCCGCCGCACACTGGCCTTGCCCGTGGCCGTCAGAACGGCTTCGATCTTGTCGGCCGGAAACGTCTTGGCGATCACTCCCAGACGGATGGAATCGCTGATTCGCGAACCTGGGGGCAACCCTGCCGGCCTGCGCGCCATACGGTGGTCCTCCCATCCCTGTCTGAAACAGAATACCACAAAATGTTTCTAAGTGAAGAGTATCGAGTCTAGCGAGGCTCCGCCTCCGACCAACAAGCAGGATAACTAATCGCTGCGAGAACTTGACTCAAATGTCAACCTTAGCCAGCGACAAGAAAACTAGGCGCGTGATCTGGTTCCCGATCCGGCTGCGAAGCGGAACCTTGCCGCCAAATTGCCGTGCTCCCAGGATCAGATTATCCGGCCGGGCTTCCAGGGCTTTTGCCACCTTGGCGATGTCGTCAGGATGGTGCTGGCCGTCGGCATCAGCGG
>JAKSCY010000768.1 GCA_022360355.1 Chlorobiales bacterium | reverse complement strand
TTTACTTTGGTAATAAGATAGTAGTGAGTTTTCGATAAAGGCATGTGAGAGCATGAAACTAGCTAAATAGTACCCTGAAAGATAGCAGTCAATCATCTCATAAAACAAGAACATCATATCCTCTTCTTGAAGTTCCACAATAATAGGACGATCACCAAAAACTTCTTTGATGAAATTCACATTTTCTTCATTGTAAGATGGACGTCCCTTTTTCATTTTTACCAGTCGTGTTTTGTAATTATTATTTTAACAACTCCACAACTTTTTCTTCCAGGATCTTTTCATCGCCGTCGACATAGCCGATGTGACGGTAAACGAGGGTTCCGGAGCGGTCGATCAGATACCATACCGGCGCGGCATAAACGTTGTAATCATCGATGAACATTTCGCGGATGCCCTTGACGAAGGGAAAGGAAAAACTGTTTTCGGCGAGATAGGTTTTTGCGCCCGTGTCATTTCCGGTTATCTCCACTGCGATTGCTGCAAATCCCTGTCCGGAATACTTCTTATATATATTCTCGAAGAGCGGTAACTCCACCCGGCAGCGACGTCAGGTCGGCGACCAGAAAACGATAAGGATAACATTATTTTTGTAATCGGACAGCATGACGGTGCTATCATCATATGCCTTGAGAGTAAAGGGCGGAGCAGTTTTACCGACCAGTCGGTCATCGCCGTGAATGAAGGTGTCGAACACACCGATCTGCACGAGGAGATATACAACAATCGCGATCAGCAGAATCGAAACGACGATCATTTTGATTTTGAATTTCATTGACTAGACACTCTGAGTGCTAGGTTCCGACGATGTTTCGGAAGCTTTCCGGGTCGGTGTCGCCCTCAGTGTTTACAATTAGTACTGTCGTATCTGACGAAATGTCCAACCGTTCTCTTACACCCTCCAGCACAGGTTCGCCCAGGATAGCCATCAATCCGGCCAGTCCGGCGGCACCGGATTCCCCCGCGATGACCCGCACTGCTCCCTGTTGATGTTGATAAAGCGCTTTCATGGCCAACTCCGCCCAGGAATCATCAATTGACTGAAAGAGATCATAGGTAGCGCGGTTGATGGGCCACGAAATCATGGAAGGAATGCCGCAATTGAGCCCGGACATGATTGAATCCTGCAAACCCTGGGTTGGCGTCAATTGGCCGTCCGGCGAAGTGATTGAAGAAAAAAGGCAATCAGCTTCCATCGGTTCGACGCAAATCATCGTCGGCCGGTCCTGACCGAAGCGGGAAACATGATACGTTGCTGCGGCACTGGCGAAAGAGCCAACGCCAGCCTGAATGAATACAAGATCCGGCTTGTCGATACCGATTTTCTCCATCTGCTCATAGG
>JAKSCY010000497.1 GCA_022360355.1 Chlorobiales bacterium | reverse complement strand
AGAAGAAAAACGGCCAGCAGCCGATCGCTCATTATCTGATGAAGCGGGGACTGATCAACCGCAAGGATGTTCTGGAAGCGCTTGGCCGCCACCACAAGGTGCCGGTATCATATATCGGTAATCGGGAACTGGAACCTGCCCTCCTGGAACTTGTTCCCGGAGAGATCGCCCGCATCAGCCGTGTACTACCACTGAATTACAACAAACAAACGAATAAACTCTCGTTGTTGATGCAGGATCCCACGGATCTGACAACCCGCCTGGCGATTAAAAAGCTCGTTGGCGTCGAAGTGCAACCGTTCCAGGGCGATCCGGTGGAAATCAAACGATATCTCGACTACTACTACCCTGATGTTGAACTGACATTTGTAAAAAACATCGATCCCCGCATTGTAGAGCGCCTGGCCTACGCACAGTAGAATTACTCCCTCCAGAAGACAAAACAACAGGCCCGACATTTTAATAATGTTGCCGGACCTGGTTTTATATGAACAAACAATTGTTTGGTGGTGCCGTATCAGAAACCCGTTATTTCTTTATTCATTCTTTCCTGATTCAGGTTCCTGTTAAAACGGCTGAACAAAATTCGTCGATACTTCACTGACGTTGAGATACTCGTCGGCGCAGGTGATGATGATCTTTCCCGGCAGGGGAGTATCCGAGTCGGGCATCTCGACTGTGAAGTTGATCGTGCCTTTCCAGATGTCGCCGCCGTCGATGCGGTAGTCGTAAAGCGAATCGGTCACAACGTCACCGTCGGGGAAAAACACGGTAATAAATATCGAGAAGACAAAATCGTCGGGATCGTTAAACTTAAGCCGACCTTTGACATTCTCGCCGGGGTACACCAGCGTCGGGAAAGTCAGTGTCAATTTTGTCGGTGCGGGATCTGCGGCCGAGGGAGAAACACGGTCCGAAACGCGGTTGCTGATACCATCCTTCCCGGGACGAGTTGTGAACTCCGACTTGGCGACCGCTATCCTGGAATCGCTTTTTACTTTAATTACTTTCTTCTTCGATGCAACCGCAGCTCTTTCGTCTGCAGCGATCACATGGGAGATTACAGTTGTGGCGAGGAACAGCAATAAAGCAAATAAGATTATGATAAAGACGCTTTTTTGATCTGACATCTCTCTTTCTTTCTTCCTT
>JAKSCY010000680.1 GCA_022360355.1 Chlorobiales bacterium | reverse complement strand
CCGGTATCTATACTTTTCAGACGTAACGCTCCGGAAAGAAAAATGTCCGGATGCGCTGAAAAATGAGATTGGTTATTCTTATCCTTTGTGTGCGGACTGGTGTTTCTGAACTTCCTTTTTTTCTTTTTCGGAAGGTGCGGTTAGGCCAGGCTCGGAAAGTTTCTTGATGGTTTCAAGCAACTGACGGAGGTCTCTTTTCTGGACGGCATCGATAATGAACCCTGGAGCCGAGAAGTCGGGTTTTACCCTGGCTGACCACGAAAGAAATGTTCCGTTCTCTTCTTTGTGAGGTGTAAGAACCCATTTTCCATTGAAAGTTTCGAAATCCCCGCTGATAAGTTCAAAAGAAAGCGTGTCCGGAAAAACTTCGGTAATTGTCATTCTGGTGCTGAACTTGATTTTCAGGAACAGCACGCCGGTTTTACTGGTTTGGTCGACAATTTTGACATTGCCGTTTTCCTGGACGACACGGCTTTCCTTTACCCTGGGCATTGTGTTGGCCAGGTTGTTGTAGTCGGTGATGACTGTCCATATTGTTTCAGGCATAGAGTGGATGTAGATAGAGCCTGATACGTCGACGATGTCGTCGTCATTTCTCTGAAGGTTGATTACCGTTTCCCCGTCAAGCAGTCGGAATTGATCTGCAGTAAGGGTATTCTGTGCATGTTCAGTTGCAGAAGGGCGTGTAATAAACAGCAGGAGCAATACAGTAACAAGCAATACCGGGAATATTCCTTTTTTATAGAGCATGCCCTTTCATGTTTGTTTTTTTTCGGTACAGAGCTGCAGATTCGGCATGTTCTTTATGTGCAGAGAGTATGCCGGGAAGATCCTGTCGCTGCACGAAACTCACCAGAATCGGCGGGGCAAAGAACAGAGGTTTTATTTTAGCATTGTAGTGCAGGAACGTTCCCTTTTGCTCAGGGTGTTTTTCCAGCAGCCACTCTCCATGATAGACATGGAAGTCACCGCTTATCTGTTCGAATAAAACCCGGTGAAGGTACTCTTCGTATATTTTCAGCCGGAAATTGACGGTTTTTTCAAAGATCAGGATGCCGGTTTTGCCAGTTTGCTCAAGGATTATTTCCCCGTTTTTCTTTTCAATCAGACGGCTTGCTACAACTTTGGGGAGCGTTTTGCTGAGATTGTCATAATCCGTCAGTGTTTTCCAGACTTCTTGAGGCCGGGCTTCAATATATATTCCGCCGGTTACACCTATGACATCATTTTCGTGATAGGACAGATCGATAAGAATTTCACCGTTGAGCAGTCGATTGCGTTCATGCATGCGGCAATGGTGTTATATCCGGTATGCTTACAGTAAAGGAAAATCAGGTAGTAATGTACGTTCGCAAGATGAACTGTGCAACGCTGAGAGGAAGCCGGATAGTCAATCTTTGCAGTGGATGACGATTCCCTCGTGCGGAAAAAGCCTGATGCTTATGCCTGTTTCATGAGGACATGTTTCGAAAGGGTTCTGTTTCTGCTGTGTGCTGAAAATCGTGTAGTTCCTTTCTTCGAGATGTACCAGTTTTTCGTGTTCAATGCTGATCTCAACTCCGGTTGAACTGAAGTTTGTCACAATGAATGCCGACTCTCCGTTGAGGTGGCGGCGATATCCTACACAGCCTGAAGTGTCATGGACATTGAGGTGCAGAACCTCAATTTTCCCCTTTGTGAAAACGTCTGTATTGGTAAGATCGAAAAGTTTCTGATAGAACGTCGACAGTTCGGCGCTCAGAGGTTCATTTGCATGGCGGAGCAACTGCACGGGAAGCTGAAGCTTGAACCCTTCCATTTGTCCCTGGTGAATAAGATGCATGCCGGGTGAAGTCAGCAGGATCAAAGCACCGACAAGATGATTCGGCCCGAGCTTTTTTGCGGCGCGGGGTTCGTCATGGTTTTCCAGGAAGAGGCAGAGCTTTGACTGGTAACGCCATTCGGCTTTCAGATGTTCTCTGAGCCTGGTTATGTTGACCGGATGTGAGGTGATATGGTCATAAAACGGCTTGTCGTAGGTGTAGTTGAAACCCAGCTGCTGCAGTTCCCACTCCTTGTTCCAGTATGATTCTGCAAGAAAAAGAAAGTCCGGTTTTCGAGATTTTACGGCACTGATTGCTTTTGGCCAGAATTCTTCGGGCATCGGACCGCTGAGAGGAGCCCATGTTGTGTCAAAAACCGACTTGAGGATCAACATGGCTACATCACAACGGACGGCATCGCATTGTTCACTGACCGAAAGCAGGTTTTCCATCATAAGTTCATGGGTCTCCGGATTTGCATAGTTCAGTTGCAAGGTATCCGTCCATGCAGGGAAGTATGGGTCCTTCCCGTGGGCCAGGTAATGATCGTGTTTGTATTCAAAGCATGAATCAGGGTCGAGGTAGTGCTCTTCACTCGATACGGCAACAAAATATTCCGGGTGTTCAGGAAGCCATTTGTTGTCGAGCGCCAGGTGGTTGGGAACAAAATCAAGCATGAGCCTTATTCCTGAATCGCTGAGTCTCTTGCGGAATATATCGAGCTCTTCTTTCTCACCGAGAGAGGGGTTGAGACTGTATTCGGGTATGGCATAAGGAGAGGCCCCAATGTCTTCAGGGGCAAGGCTTTCGAGCTGTTCAAGAAAGACCGTTCGGAGGCCTTGGTGCGAGCGGGCTATTGCCTGGCTGTAAAGACTTGGTTTCCATACGCCCATCAACCAGATGATGTTGAAGCCGCAAGTCTTGAAAAAGTCAAACTCTTTTTCCGGAATCGTGCCAAGCGTGACGGGTTTCTGGTATATGTCGGAAAGCCGGCGTAGCCAGATCCTGGTGTTTATTTCGTAAACTAATGGGAACATTGCCTCAATGTGGTGGTGCGTTATTGGTTTCGGGTTCTAATATAGCACTGAATGTGTATCGATGAAATGTAAAGTGATTATGTCGTTGCATGCTGGCCGGGGATAGAATAAAAGAAGGATATTGTTTTTTAAAGGCACCGGTAACTTGTTAAAGCAAAAAGAGGGGCTCTCTATGGAAAAGCTGGCTGATATTGCTGTTGAAGAGAAAGCCCGGAAGCTGTCCGGATGGGAGGTGATTGCGGTTGATGGGGAGAAGCGTCTCGTAAGAGTTTTCACATTTGACGACTTTGTCGGGGCAATGGCTTTCAGTGTAAAAGTCGGCATGATTGCCGAAAAAGCCGATCATCATCCGGCAGTGCTTACCGAGTGGGGAAAGGTAACAGTTTCCTGGTGGAGCCACTCGCTCGGCGGGTTGAGCGAGAAGGACTTCGAAATGGCCGGGAGAACGTCCAGCCTTTATGAAGGCTGAAAGAATACTCTGTTAATACATGCGATTAAGCATGAAGAAGATTGAAAATATCAATACCTTTAAGGGTAAAAGCCATTAAAGAAAGTTGGAGATGACTATGTCTACCGTATCGATTCAAGGTATGAGTATTGAGGAAAAGCTTGAAATGATGGAATTGATCTGGGATGATCTTTGCCGCAATGACGCTATGCAATCACCTGATTGGCACAGCGATGTGTTGGCATCACGTGAGAAAAAAGTGGTCAGTTGTGAAGAGGAGCCGATGGATTGGGCAGCGGCAAAAAAGGAAATTCGAGCTAAAACGCAATGAAAATCAAGATACTGCCCTCTGCCAACGAAGACCTCATCAACGGATTTTACTTCTACGAGCGCCAACAGTAACTAACTTTAAGCTTTCTCTTGACATCAATTATAAACTAGACATGCCTTCGAAAAACATGAGGCGGTTTCACCAGAAGACCGTCTTTTTTTTTATTTTAACCGCGATGAAATGATGAGGCTTGAGTAAGCACTTGCGGATTAACTTTTTTCCAGACACACTGCTTTGATTGATTTTCTTCAGCAACTGAACGACGTGCAGCGGCAGGCCGTTCAGACAACAGACGGCCCGGTTATGGTGCTCGCAGGAGCGGGTTCCGGCAAAACCAGGGTTATTACCTATAGAATAGCCTATCTGATCGGTGAAGAGAAGGTCGCTCCCCATCAGATTCTTGCATTGACCTTCACCAACAAGGCCGCCGATGAAATGCGCCAGAGGGTTGATGAACTGCTGCGCGGCGGGAGTTCCAGGGGACTCTGGATAGGCACATTCCACTCGATATTTGCCCGCCTGCTTCGCAATTACATTCACCTCATCGGCTATGACGGCAATTTTTCAATTTATGATTCCGACGACAGCAAGAGCCTTATCAGGCAGGTAATGAAGGAGCTGAACATTCCTGT
>JAKSCY010000699.1 GCA_022360355.1 Chlorobiales bacterium | reverse complement strand
GTGCAGAAGATCATGGAGCGGCAGGTGGTTGTCAGCCCGGACCTGAAAGACCGTGATATCATTGCGCTGGCTGCAGACCGCGGCAGGGCGGTGATCACCGTGATGGTGGTAAGGGCCGGATACCTGATCGATACGTCCCACTATCCGTTTGACCTGGGATTCAAGGAGCCGGATGAAATCCTGTCTGCATTTGTGGAACAGTATTATGGCAGAATATCCCATCTGCCCTCGTTTATTCTTCTGGCCCGGGATATTGATAACCGGGAGTCCATGGAAGCGCGTTTTTCTAAAATAAAGGGAAAGAAGGTCAGAATTCATGTGCCGGTCCGTGGTGAGAAAAAACGGCTGGTGGAGATGGCTGCCAACAACGCCAGGGAGGAGCTGGAAAAGCGGCTCCTGAAAGAGGAGCAGGAACAGGCAGCCATTTCCATGCTCAAGGATGTGTTGAAAATGGATGACCTGCCGTCGCGGATTGAGTGTTATGACAACTCCAACCTGGCAGGAAAGGATCCGGTATCTTCCATGGTGGTGTTCAAGGACGGGCGGCCCCATAAAAAGGGGTATCGTAAATTTATCATCCGGGGTCTGGATTTCCAGGATGATTATGCATACATGCATCAGGTGCTCAGCCGCCGGTTCTCAAAAGACGAAACAGAGATGCCGTATCCTGATCTGGTGGTGGTGGACGGTGGAAAGGGGCAGCTGGGGATGGCCATGGCCGTCCTGAAAGAGCTGGATCTTACCGGCAGATTCACCGTGGCCGGTCTTGCCAAGAAGAATGAAGAAAAAGGGGAGACCGAGGATAAAATTTACCTGCCCGGGCGCTCCAACCCGGTGAACACGGACCGTGCCACAAAGGCACTCTATCTGCTTCAGCAAGTCCGGGATGAGGCGCATCGGTTTGCCATTACCTTTCAGAGGAAACGGCGGGAGAAACGCGCCGGCTTATCGGTCCTGGACAACATCCCCGGGATCGGCCCCAAAAAGAAGCAGCTGCTGCTGAAACATTTCAAGGGGATTACAAAATTAAAGCAGGCCACGATTGAGCAGATTTCTTCACTGCCCGGGATTACTGCATCGCAGGCCGGGATAATTCTGGATTCGCTCAAAATATCCAGGAAAAATTAATCTT
>JAKSCY010000223.1 GCA_022360355.1 Chlorobiales bacterium | reverse complement strand
TGCTGCCAGGTACGTGATTGAAAAAGCCCACATGAATGACTATGTTCATCTGCATTTCCTCGACAGCGGCATTGAACAGATAACAAGCGGCCACGATGTAGATGTTGCTTGCGGGGCCGGCAAGACTTTTGTAGGTGTAGACGTTGAAGGAAATATTTATCCTTGTCACCGGTTTGTCAGCCACTCAGGTTCAGACCGTACGAAATTCAGGCTTGGCTCTGTTTTCGAAGGCATTGATCCTGTTAAAACACTTCCCTTCCGGCGTTATGACCGGCATCATATCCTCGGATGCTACACTCGCTGTAACGAATGTCCCGCCGAAAAATTCTGTGCAGGTGGCTGCATAGCTCTTCACCAGGAAATCAACGGCTTGTTTACCATGCCTTTGCTCCAGCAGCAAAAACTCATGAACATCTGGCACAGCATCTGCCTTGAAACAATAGATTGCTTTAAAAAGACAGGACGTTATGACTTTCTCATGGAACAGATCAGGATGAAACCCAAATCATTCATGCCCCTCAATGACTGAACAAGTAAGAAAAAGTGCCATCATGTACCGGTCACTTCCCAGCACCTCTATAAACAAATTTATAGAAGTGCCGCCTCAGAACATGGCGTGGTCACCCAGTTCCTGACCGGCAAGCCCTTCTTTCAGCACCCGCTCATAGAAATCCCGCAAGGTGTCACTGCCATAGGAAGGGGTAGCGTCCGCATCGTATCTTCCTGTTTCGGGGTTCAACACCAGCATCGATTCAGAACAGTAGTATTTGCCGATTCGGGCGAACTCGGCTTTATCTTCGAGTTTTGGAAAAATCTTTGCAAGCAAACTCAGTATCGGGATAATGACATCGAACATCTGAATCGGTACACGCTTGAACTTCGGCTCCCTTCCCAGAAGTTTAAAGAGCATCTCTCCCTGCTCCCTGACGGAAATCGCCTCACCAGGACCACCGATAGGCAGAATTTTGTTCTGCTTCGATGGATCTTCAAGACAATCAGCCATAAAACGTGCCAGGTCTGCTTCGCTGATGGGCTTGCAGGAAGTCAATTCTCCGTTGCCGAACATGACGAAGGGTTTGCCGTTTTTCACCGATTCAACCTGACCGGCAATGGATTTGAAAAAAGCTGTCGGACGAACGATTGAATAGGTCAGGCCGGACTCGATCAGCTCTTTTTCGAATTTGAGCTTCGCCCTCTGGAACTCCAGAAGCGGCTTCTGCACACAGATTGCCGAAAGCAAGAGAAACTGTGCCGCACCTGCTGCCTTTCCTGCATCGAGGGCATTTTTGGTTGCCCGATAATCAATATTCCATGCGTCTTTCACACCCCCTGTACGGGAAGTCAGGCAGGAAACTACAACATCGAAATGTTCTCCGCAGATACCGTTCTTCGCCAGTGAAGCGGGATCACTGACATCGCCGAAACGCACCTCGGAGCCTTTGAGTTCCTGACGGGTCTGTTCGGCAGTTGTCGAGGCCCCAATCCCTGACCGTTCACGGGCAAAGCTCACAACATCATGCCCTCTGTTGACCAGTTCACGAACAACGAATTTTCCAATGTAGCCCGTCGCCCCCACCACAAAAATGCGCTTAGACTGTTTTGCCGGAGAAACACTGGCAGAAACCACCGCACCGGAAGATGGAGAAGAAGAACTCACGGATCAACGAGGATTTATCGTTATCAAAGCTGTGGTGATACACTTAAAACCAACAACAGGTGGAGAATATAGCAAATAT
>JAKSCY010000592.1 GCA_022360355.1 Chlorobiales bacterium | reverse complement strand
TAAAAAATCATCGGAACTACCCGGGCTCTCCATTGTAAAATTGAGTTGATCAAATGTAAGCGGACCGGTAGGATTCAGGATTAAAGCCCTTTCAACGATATTCTCCAGTTCACGAACATTGCCCGGCCAGTTGTAGGCCATGAGTAAATCCATACTCTCAGGAGCGACTTTGGGGAGTGAGGGCAGTTTTAATTCTTTCACTTTTTGCGCAATGAAATATTGGAGCAGGGCAGGGATATCAGATTTTCTTTGACGGAGTGGCGGGATCATAATTGGAAACACATTGAGTCTGAACCATAAATCTTCTCTGAATGTATATTCCCTGACCATCTCTGAAAGATTTCGATTTGTGGCTGCAATGATACGAATATCCAACGTAATCGTTTTGACACCCCCGACGCGCTCGATCTCTTTGCTTTGCAAAACTTTTAATAATCGAACTTGCGCTGGTAAGGGAAGCTCTCCAATTTCGTCAAGAAAAATAGTGCCTTTATCAGCTCGTTCAAATCGTCCGCGTTTCTGTGCCAGGGCGCCGGTAAAGGCGCCCTTCTCATGACCAAACAACTCGCTATCCAGCAAGGTGTCGGGAATAGCGCCGCAATTGACACTTACGAACGGACCGTCTTTGCGATTGGATGAATAATGAATGGCATTGGCAATAACATCTTTTCCGACACCCGTCTCTCCCAAAAGCAGGACAGGACTGTCCATTTTCGCAACTTGCTGCATACTCTGCATAACCTGCTTTAAGCCAAATTTGGACCCTATGATCTCACCCCCGGAGAGTCGTCGCAACTCGCCCTGTAAATAGCGATTATCATCGGCCAACAACTCTTGCAGCTTTAAAACCTCGCGATGTTTTAATGTATTTGACAGCGCTACAAAGAATGGCAGCTTTAGCGTTGCAAATAGTTTTGCATGTTCTTCATTGAACCGATTCAGGCCATACGCAAGCAAGACCAGGGTTCCAATAACCTTATCTTTCAGGATTAAAGGCAGACTCAGAGCGGATGATAATGGCTCATTCAAGGCAGTAAGCATACATTTGGCGACGGGTTCATTTTCAGGATCATTAATGATCAGTATAGGTGGAAGGTTTCCAGCTCGCCACACATCCGCCAACGCCATTAATTTTTCTTTCGCCTCCCGATCCAATGGAACATAGGCATCCATTTTTTCAAATGTATCTTGATCGGCTCTGGCAATCAAATTCATAGAATGTAGGTCCTGCTGGTATCGTTGCAAGTACATTCTATCAGCCGGTATGAATTGTGAAATATATTTAATGCACTCGTGCAGGCCTTTTTCAATGTCAAGATCCCCGCAAATCTTAAGTGTAACTTCACGAAAAAACTCATTCTCGTTCATAACTGATCTCCGTTTTTCAAAGTGTATTGGAGTGATCGAAACGATATGGTTATTACAGTATAACACAATTACCGTATTTGGTGAGAATAATTACCATATTTAGTAAAATAACAATCGACTAAACTCTTTAACTTACTGATAAATAATAACTTAAGCGTTTGGCACAACTTTTGACTTAATCATATATAGAAACGGATTGCACAGAAGAATACATGAATAGAAAATGCTTGAGATCATCGAACTTCAAATTACTGGCAAAGATTCTGAAAAAGTAAAAGCCTGTCTAAAGCAACTGTTCAAACAAGTGCAAAAGGATAAAGATATAATGATCAAGGTTTATAGTAAGCTCAATTTAGATAACGACTTTAGTATTCACCTGTTTGATAACACTAACACGTTGGAGCAGCATGGCAG
>JAKSCY010000088.1 GCA_022360355.1 Chlorobiales bacterium | reverse complement strand
GTGTTGCCATTGCTTTCACTCTGAGTCCTTACAAATTCTACATAGTTAACTTCATTACCATTTTTGGGAGCGGTCTATTTCAGGGAACGATGGTTTCGCAGAAGAGGGAAGATTCATCCACTTCGATGATCCGGTGTTCAACCATGAGTTGATCGCAAAACTGCCTGAATTCTTGTGATGACGTTGTCGTGGCACGAAATCCGTCTTTGCAGACGATCACACCATCGCCGGTCTTTTCGCGATCGATTTCGCCGAGAAGATCCTCGTCAGACTGCATTTCGAACCAGCGCAGACGCTCCGGCCAGATTTTTTCCGAATACGATGAAAACAGTACCAGCCCACCGGGCTGAGCCACGCGAAGGCTTTCCATGATCAATTCGGCCGGATCGACCCGGAAGGAAGAAATCCCGTTCTGAACGCAGATGACCATATCGAACTCGTTGTCATCGAAATCAAGCGAAAGAGCGTCCATTTCGTACACATAACAATTTGATTCGCCGGCCAGGTACTTCTTCGCATAACTGATGTTGTCGGGAGAAATGTCGATACCCACGGCATTTTCGATATGCCCTGCCAGTTGTTTCAACACCCGGCCATATCCACAGCCAAGCTCCAGCAACGACGTATAGTCATCGATGCGGCTTATGACATGGTTGATCTCGGCATCGAAGTATTGTTGAATGCGCGGCTGCGCTATCTCGTAGACACGCCTGAGCCGCTCGCCTGAAAGATTCTTCGAATAATATTTGCTGTCCATTATTTGCCCTGTTTGATAAATGTTTCCGCCGAGGGTGCGATGTGCCGTGCCTGGCGTTTGCCGAGGGTTCCCAGCAGTACGCCACCTATGACAACAACGATGCCGCCCAGTGACAAAAGGTCCAGCGATTCCCCGAAAATGAAAAATCCGAAGAGCAACGCATAGATGATTCCCAGGTATTTAAAAATGACGATATCGGAAGCTTTTTCGAGGGAATAGGCTTTGGTCATGGCAACCTGGGCACCCTGTGTCGCAAAACCGACACCAATGAGAATAAGCCATTCCAGCGGGTCAGGCCAGACCCAGGCGGTGAAGAGAAACGGTGTTATCACCGGCACGGTAATCAGAGGAAAATAGAACACGACCACAAGAGGATCATCGTAATCCCGAAGCTTGCGGATGAAATTATATGCCAGCCCTGAGCACATGGCCGCGATAACACCCAGCGTAAGGCTCAGAATGGAAACCCGCGGATCGACACCCTTGACCATCACGACACCACCCAGCGCTATCAAAAATGCCAGCCATTGACGCCAGGCTGCGGATTCCTTGACGATGAATATTGCAAAAATGATGGTGAAGATTGGCGACAGATAGTGCAGCGTCACGGCTGTGGCCAGGGGCAGGGTCTGCAGCGTGTAAAAG
>JAKSCY010000752.1 GCA_022360355.1 Chlorobiales bacterium | reverse complement strand
TCGAAGGAATCGTCATCGAAAGGAAGCCTGTTGACGTCTCCTTCCCGAAAGGCAATCATGTCCGACAAACCGGCTTTCTCTACAACATCCCTGGCGTAAACCAGAACCTCTGAGGACAAATCAAGGCCGGTGATGCGGCCTGCAGGTCCAACACTCTCTGCAAGCAACACGGCTTGGAGTCCGATGCCGCATCCTGCATCCAGCCCCCGGCTCCCCGAAGGAAGCTGAAGCGTCCTGATCGCTGAACGAAGGACCGGCTCCCTCAGAGGTTGGGATACAAAAGCTATCTGTACAACGTTCTCTATATCAGACATTATCCCATCCTCCCAACCATTACCGGGATATTACAACCAACACCCTTATCGAACCGTGATACAGGATGCCCGACCTTTTAGAAATTTCTACAAGCCCGACTTCATAGTCATCCAGAAATCATCATACCCTTCCTTGACAACCACAACGATTTTCTGCCCTTTACAGAGTTCGAGAACGGCGAGGAAGGTGACAACAAGCACCAAGGGTTCTGTTACCTCTTTGAACATGCTCCTGAAAGAGATCTGTATTGTCTCCTTCAGCTTCGAGAGAATCAACTCGCTCTGTTCATCTATGGTTACCGGAGCTTCATCAACATTCTGCACGCGCACCCTCGGCATTTTGTCAAGCACCGATTTATAGGTCATGATCAGGTGATACAGTGTCGGGCGGTTGACCGGCTCATCCAGCTCGTCGATGACTTCCGGTTCGAGGCATTCATAATACCCTCTGGAAAACATGCTGCTCCTTGTTTCTTCAAGTGAGCGCATTTTTTCCGCACCCTCCTTGATGCGCTTGTACTCAAGCAGTCTCTCGACAAGCTCCGTCCTGGGATCGAATTCCGAAGCATCGCCGTCGTCAACTGATTCGCTTGGCAGGAGCATCTTCGCCTTGATGCTCATTAGCAGGGAAGCCATATAGATGAAATCAGCGGCGATCTCAAGATTGAGAGTCTGCATGGCTTCGAGGTAGTCGATAAAATCCTTGGTAATTTTTGAAATCGGGATATTATAAATATCAAGCTCATCCTTCTTGATAAAGAAAAGGAGCAGGTCAAGGGGGCCCTCGAACTCTTCAAGACTGATTCGAAACATACAGAGCTTATACTTTGGGTAGTTTAGAAGTATTAAAATAGGAATTGTAACGGAAATAGTTTTAGCTTTCATGGTAAAACCTTTTACCGTGATACCATATTACAACCATATGCGTAACATCATCATCCATATTTTGGCCACACTGCTGGGCATTACTGTTGCGTGGACGCCGTTGAAGGCCGAATCCCCAAAACAGTCTTACGACAAGGGATACAGACACCACCTCAATGGCCGGTACAGTGATGCCGCCAGGTTTTATACAACTGCAATAAACGGAAATCCGTCATTTGTCCAGGCCTACCAGATGCGGGCCGCTGCATATCACTCTCTGAAAGAGCATAAACTCTCCCTGCAGGACTACTCCAGGGTTATCGAGCTTGGAGGGGATTTTTTCAAAGCGGTCGCCCACTTCAACCGCGGGACGGTTTATTATGACATTGGCAATTATAACGCCGCCATTACGGACTTTACCTGGGCGATATCCCACGATCACAGGCTGGCAGCAGCTTACGTACACCGTGGTATAGCAAAAGGCCGAATCGGCGATAAAAACGGACAGGTAAAGGATTTTGTCAGCGCCGCCCGTTACGGGGATTTCGTGGTCAGGAGCTGGCTCGAAAAGCATGCCCCGCATGCGCTGAAAAGGGAGTGACTGGAAATCCAGCCTCCGTGCACCTTCACCCTCACAGCCCGAACTGTTTGGTATTAACAAGTTCCATACTCAGGAGCGCCCAGAAATCAACAGCGAGCCCCTGCAGAATATACTCGTAAGGAAGCCAGCCATAACCGTTGTCTCCCCAACCCGCTCCCCACGAGTTCCTGATCAGCAAAGCGCCTTTTGTCTTGTTCTTGTTGCAGGAAGTGTTGATGATTTCCTTTTTATCATCGAAACCGACTGCAACGATAGCATGCCCCCACTCAGCCTTTTCATTGTCACAGGGAAAAGGAATACAACCCTTTTCGTCCGTGCTCCCGAACGAAGGAAAACCGAAGAAACCAAACATTGACGGGATACCGGCGGCAAGAAACCTTTTCACGCTTTCAAGCACCTCTTTTTTGTTGATATCCGAACCAAGCGGGTCGTGACAGAAATATCTGAGCGCCTCGAAATTATCAGCCACGGCATACACGAAACCGGTCGGCTCTTTATCATAATCGGGATCAACATCGGTATACTCCCAGTACTGCTCATGAGGAACGCCGCACAGGACCAGCGCACCCATGGTATTTCTCAACCATGCTCCGGTATCTCCGGCAGCTTTCATAAGGTTTCGGGTTGTCTTATACACAAAGAGCCTTGAACCGTCAATATGGTCATCATAAGCCCTTCGTTGCAGGTATTCTATAACACCCATGGCCGCATGTGCCGTACAGGAACCGATTTTTCCCTGGTCTTCAACTTTCGAACACCACTTTCTCAGATCAACGACGCCCGGTACTGCCGCTTTCAGCGATTTCGCACTCTGCTTCAGCTTCAGTTTTTTTGCCATCTCCGCAATTTCCGGAGTCTCTGCCGTGTAATCTCTCAAATCCGGCATCGGCGGAAGCCACCCTGTCCCAAGAGATACGGTCGAACCGCTGATTTCCAAACTGACATGTTTCGATATCATAACTACCTCCATTTTTTCATTCGGGTGCTTCCGGAAAGGGCGGCTGTAAACAGCTTCATCCATGATACGATACAGGGCGCTTGTCGACAGGAAAGGGGTAACAAGCTATTGTAAATAGTACGAAAACTTTTCATCAGGCAGAAGCGCAAGCTCACCGTTCAGAAAAAGAAAGAGGCCGGTCTGAAAACCGGCCTCTTTCGTACTCCGACTTGCCGCAAGTACAGCAGGTTTCCCGAGGTTTTTAAATTGCGGTGCCTCCCCGTTCATCGGTCCTGATCCGCACACACTCTTCGAGAGGAGTTACGAATATCTTGCCGTCACCAACCTCGCCGCTGCCGTGCCTTGCCGACTTTACAATCGCGTTAATCGTGGGATCGACAAAATCATCATTGACGGCAATCTCGATGCGTATTTTAGGAATCAGATTCGGCACGATTTTCCTGCCACGGTAAATGTCAATATCCTCCTGCCGTCCATGGCCTGAAATCCTGCTAACCGATATCCTTGTAACATCGGCTTGAATCAGGGCCTCACGAACAGTATCCAGCTTGTCTTCCTGGATTATCGCCGTTATCAATTTCATAGTATTGAGACTTAGTTAAGATTGATAAGACCATAGCCGTGTTCCCCATGAAGACTCTGATCGAGGCCGGTCATTTCATCGGTCTCATTCAGGCGGAATCCTACGGTTTTTTCAACAAGAAACAAAAGCACAATCGTTACCGCTGCCGCAAACACGATGGTAATACCCACCGCTGCTGCCTGCACTCCGAACTGCTGCCAGACACTCCAGCTTCCTCCAGCGGCTGCCGCTGCATCAGCCATCCAGCTTTCGCGAATAAAGAACGTCAGAGAGAGCGCTCCTACAATACCGCCAATACCATGAATACCGAACGCATCGAGACTGTCATCGTACCCTGCACGGTTTTTCACCTGTATGGCAAGAAAGCAAATAGTTGCAGCCAGTGCACCAATGACGATCGACCCGGCAGGCTGTACAACTCCGGCTGCCGGTGTTATCGCAACAAGGCCGGCAAGTATCCCCGAAACAACCCCAAGGGTGGTCACTTTTTTATAGAGGATCGCTTCGATGATGATCCATGCCGATGCGCCGGCCGCAGCGGCAATCTGTGTCACGGTAAGTGCCCGACCGGTATCGAGATCACTGGCAACGGCACTGCCCGCATTGAACCCGAACCAGCCAACCCAGAGAAGCCCTGCGCCGATCATCGTCATAACAAGGTTGTTGGGATGCATGACATTTTTCGGGTACCCTCTTCTTGCGCCAAGGAAAAGCGCTGCGACAAGAGCGCTGATGCCGGAAGAGATATGGACCACGGTTCCGCCCGCAAAATCAATTGCGCCGCCCGGCCCCATATTGAAAAGAAAACCGTCCTCAGCCCATACCCAGTGACAGATCGGACTGTAGACCAGAATGCTCCACAAGGCTATAAAAAGCACATAACCCCTGAAACTCACTCTTTCAGCAAACGCACCGGCAATCAGTGCAGGAGTGATTATGGCAAATTTCCCCTGAAACATGGCAAAGACGTACTCCGGTATTCCCGAATCGAGAATCGATTCATCAATACCCTTGAGCAGCACATAATCGGGATTCCACCCCACGATCCCCCCGAGGATGTTCGGCCCGAAACTCAGGGCATAACCTATCGTCGGCCATAAAACCCCGATAATCACCATGGCTGCAAAACTATGCATCATCGTACCCAGAACGTTTTTGGTCCGCACAAGACCTCCGTAAAACATGGCAAGCCCCGGAACCATCAACAGAACAAGCGTGGTTGCAGTCAGCATCCATGCCGTTGTTCCAGAGTCCGTGACCTCGCCAGAGGCCCAGGCATTTCCGGCAGAAGCCATAGCCAGCAACAGCAGAAATCCGGCTCTGATCAGCTTTTTACCCATAACAGAAACGTTTAACAAAAATTAATATTTGCCTTATTTTTTAAAACCAACGAAGCCAATTTAAAAAAATAATTAAGCTAAACAAATCATTACCGGTAATTAATTACCTTTTTGTATCAAAAGCCACAATAAGGTAATAGTTGTGACCTCAAAACCCACCTTGACGGGTCCGAACAGACGACCAGCGCCAATATAGAAGCCCAAAGGGCTGAAGTTTTTTATCTTCGGGAAACTTTTTCGTTTTGAAATACGCAAATCGGAAGAGTAAATTACAGCATCAGCCAATGGTTGGCTGATCACTATCGGACAACTTGTGCTTTTGGTTGCTTGATAGTG
>JAKSCY010000802.1 GCA_022360355.1 Chlorobiales bacterium | reverse complement strand
TGGAATGCCGGTACAACCTATGCATTGGCTGCTCAGGCCGGTGCCGAGCTGGTTCTTATGGAAAACAGGTTCGTGCCTGCACGATTCAAGGACGGATACGGTCCTGTCGGCGCATGGTTCCTGTTCTTCAAATGTAAGGCAACCAACTCGCTCGGAGATGATTACTGCGTTACAAACCTCGAGGCGGCGAACAAAGATTTCGGAAAATATGCCGAAGATCCTCACCAGCTCACGACAGCTATGAGGAACCATATGATGATGATCGACATGAAAGCCGGTAAAGGGCCGATTTTGATGCGTACCCACGAGGCTATGCAGGCTCTCGGTGAGACAATGACGCCGAAACAGATGAAGCACCTCGAAGCGGAGGCATGGGAAGACTTCCTTGATATGTGTATCGGTCAGGCTGTGGTCTGGGCCGGTAACAACATCGAGCCGGACAAGCTTCCTTCCGAGCTGATGCCTACGGAACCCTATCTTCTCGGTTCACATGCAGGCTGCGCCGGAATCTGGGTGAGCGGTCCTGGTGATATTGCCGGTATCCCGGATGACTGGCACTGGGGTTACAACAGAATGACAACCGTTGATGGCCTCTTCACTGCAGGTGACGGTGTCGGTGCATCAGGGCACAAGTTCTCCTCCGGTTCTCATGCTGAAGGAAGAATTGTCGGTAAGGCAATGACGGCTTACTGTCTCGATCACGCCGACTACAAACCTGAACTCGGCAGAGATGTCGACGAGGTTATTGCTGAAATCTATCTGCCGATGGAAGTATTCGGCAAGCACAAGGATTACAGCACCGATACGGATGTCAACCCGCACTACATCAGGCCGAAGATGTTCCAGGCAAGGCTCCAGAAGATCATGGACGAGTATGTTGCCGGTGTGGCGACCTGGTATACCACCAGTAAGACCATGCTCGAAAAAGGTCTTGAGCATCTTACCCTGCTCAAGGAAGATGCAGGCAAGATGGCTGCCGAGGATCTTCATGAGCTGATGAGGTGCTGGGAAAACTATCACCGCCTCATGGCTGGTGAAGCCCATGCTCAGCATATCCTGTTCAGGGAAGATACACGCTACCCTGGTTACTACTTCAGGGCCGATCATTTCTATGTAGATGATGAGAACTGGAGATGCTTCACCATTTCGAAGTACGACAGGGATTCTCATACATGGAGCCTGTCGAAGAGAGATTACGTTCAGGTTGTACCGGATTAATCTGTGACGTGGCTCTAAAAAATATCCCCGAGACATATTGTGTCTCGGGGATTACTTTATTTGCTGAAAACAGAAACATTAAAACGGGAGAAAAGCTTCAAGGCTCCTGTTCAAAGATTTTTAGTGTTTATCCGCAGGGAGAATCATGTCAGTTGAAACTATTTTAATTGTCGGCGGCGGCATAAGCGGAATTACCACTGCAGTTGAGGCTGCAGAAGTTGGTTACAATACCATTCTTGTCGAGAAAAACCCTTACCTTGGGGGAAGGGTTGCTCAGTTGAACAAGTATTTCCCCAAACTTTGCCCGCCTTACTGTGGTCTGGAGATGAACTTCAGACGAATCAAACCAAACCCGAAAATAACCGTTTACACGATGACCGAGGTCGAAGAGGTAAGCGGAGACGAAGGGAATTACAAGGTAAGGCTCAAGGTCAGTCCG
>JAKSCY010000293.1 GCA_022360355.1 Chlorobiales bacterium | reverse complement strand
TGCACTACAATAGCGCATCCGGACCGTCGATTCGATATAAAAAGTATTATAAATCAATAAATTATAAGAACACAGGGGATGGCATGGATCATGCATTGATATGCAGCCGGGTCCGGAATCCCTGGAAACTCAATCCTGGCGCGGATTAATTTTGGCCGGCCTGACACCCAGGCCGGGCGGCAACATTTAAAAGCAAAACCAGACTGGAGGGAATGTAATGACACCCGCTGACGTACTCAGCCTCATTAAAGAAAAAGAAGCCAAGTTCGTAGACCTGCGCTTCACCGACACCAGAGGTAAGGAACAGCATGTTACCGTGCCGGCCGGTGTCATCGACGAGGGTTTCTTCGAAGACGGCAAAATGTTCGACGGATCTTCCATCGCCGGATGGAAGGGCATCAACGAGTCCGACATGATTCTTATGCCCGCCGCAGATACGGCGGTACTGGATGTTTTCTCGGAAGACGCAACCATCAATCTGCGTTGCAACGTTTTCGAGCCGTCAACCATGCAGGCGTATTCCCGTTGCCCGCGTTCCGTTGCGGTCCGGGCGGAGGAGTACCTAAAGTCCACCGGCATTGCTGACCAGGCGTTCTTCGGACCGGAAAATGAGTTCTTCATTTTCGATGACGTCCGGTACAACACTGATATGCACACCACCTTCTACCGTGTGGATTCGGCAGAAGCATCCTGGAACGCCGATGCATCTAACGAAGACGGTAATATCGGCCATCGCCCCGGTGTAAAGGGCGGTTACTTCCCGGTCCCGCCGGTGGATTCGACCCACGACATTCGCTCGGCCATGTGCCTGGCCCTGGAAGATATGGGGCTTAAGGTGGAAGTACACCACCATGAAGTGGCGACCGCAGGACAGGGCGAGATCGGTATCCAGTTCGATTCACTGGTTAAGAAGGGCGACGCCGTACAGATCCTGAAATACACGGTCCAAAACGTCGCTCACGCCTACGGTAAGACTGCGACGTTCATGCCCAAGCCGCTGGTTGGCGATAACGGCAACGGCATGCACGTTCACCAGTCCCTCTCTAAGGGCGGTGATAACATTTTCACCGGCGATGCCTATGGCGGTCTGTCTGAGAATGCCCTGTATTACATCGGCGGTATTCTGAAGCACGCCAAAGCGCTGAACGCCTTCACCAACGCTAGTACCAACAGCTACAAGCGTCTGGTGCCGGGCTTTGAAGCACCGACGCTGCTGGCGTATTCGGCTAAGAACCGGTCGGCGTCTGTGCGGATTCCGTTCATTTCCAACCCGAAAGCGCGGCGCGTCGAAGTTCGCTTCCCCGATTCGACCGCCAACCCCTATCTCAGCTTTACCGCGTTGATGATGGCGGGTCTCGACGGTATCCAGAATCAAATTCATCCGGGTGAAGCGATGGACAAAGACCTCTACGACTTGCCG
>JAKSCY010000306.1 GCA_022360355.1 Chlorobiales bacterium | reverse complement strand
TTCGCTGAACGAACGCACTCCGGAAAGGATTTTTGCAAAATCGGAATGTAACAGAGGCTCTCCGCCGGTAATCGAGGCAAAACGTATACCGTCCTTGGCACACTCTTCAAAAAGAACTTTAAGGTATTCCCACGGCAACTCCTCCAGAGAACCCTCATCAGAGGCGCTATAGCAATGAGCACAATTGAGGTTGCAACGCCTGGTGATTTCAATTTTTAAATCCAGAGGCCCTTTCAGGGTAGGCACAGACTCGTTTTCATCATCAACCAGGGGTGCACGCTCACTATACTTTTCAAACTCTTCGAGTTCCTTTCTGCAGATAGCAATATGCTCGGAAAGATTCGTACTATCCGGCACGTCGAACTGCTTTTTCAATGCCGACATGATCCGGGAATCCGACTTTCCGCGGAAAATTTGCTCGATAATAAAAAATGCTGAATGGCTGTAAAAACGGGTCTTGGTGGAAAAACGATCCGCGAGTATTCCGCCAAACGGCTCACTACGCAACAAATATTTTGGGGGAGTAGACATATGAAAAGCAAGTTAAAAACCAGCGCCAGGCAATTTTGCTTTTTAACTTAATTTTTTAACGCTTTGAGGGTTTATTTTGATCACTTCCCTCTCTTTACCTTTCAAACTAACCTCTACGGTTACATCTATAGGATTGGCCTCGTTGCAGGGACATGAACAGGTGCATGTCTTGCCAAGGCGCTTGACACTGAATTCATAAGTATCTTTATCTTTCATGGGGTTATCCTCCTTACCTTACGGCTTGATGAAAAGCCACGGTATTTGGGGGGTTATTGGAAACATTACCATTGCGCTGGTTTTCAACTTGTTTTCAATATAACAAAAAGTATTTTTGATGTACTAAATAAACTTTTCTCATTTTCAGACCTGAAAAACCTACCCTCCCTTTGATTCGGCGGCAATAAGACAGGAAAGTGCTAACATATAAGCAGATAATACTCCTTATAAGACAGCTCACAGCTTTATAAGGATAACCGGATCGATAAGAAGATGGTCAGTTGTTCAGCGACACGTCCTTCTTCTTCGACTGTAGCCGTTGATACCACTTCGTGTTTTCAGTTGAAATCAAGGCCTCAATCCTTTCCACAAAGAACGGAAACGACTCTTCACCCGCATATGGTTCTGATTGTGTCAGAAACAAATATTTCTCGTGCTTCAGAGACTCGCAGGTTGTCCTGTATTCAATCCAGTTCTCCTGAAATCGATACAACCCGATAATGCCTGTTATTACGGTAACAACAACTCCCAGAAAACCAACAACAAACTTGATCCAGAATTCACCTTCGGTCATATAACCGACCAGAAAAGGAATCGAGGCTGCCGCAACAACCTCCATGATGCGCAGCCGCTTATACCATCTCTGGTTCGTCTGACTTTTCCGGTCATACCAGTTGATCTGATCATCAACCCTGTCTTTCAAATATTCTTCCGGAGCAAGATTCATAACGGCTTTTACTTCCATGGTTTATTGAAAGTGCTATAACTTTTCATCTCGATTTACTTTTTCGTTCACTATATCCGGGCAATAGAGCGGACATCACGTTACTGATAATATACAGCTATTTCCCACCCACTCTCAAGGGCACTTCTGTTTTTACAATCTGCGCACGCGCTCCTGTTCCGACAGCGCATATTCCACAAGCCGACCGGCAAAGTCCTCATAGGTTACAATGTGCTTTCGATGGAGCGGTTCGGTCAGGTAAACAAGACGGAGTATGTCTCCTGATTTGGAAAAATGCGGAGCCACCCCGGCAAAAGAGAAGCCGTACTCCTCAAGAGCCTCGACAGCATATGGAGTTGCGGGATCAGTAAGAGGCATGTCGATAAAAACAACTTCCGCATGCGAGTGCTCGGTCAGCTCTCGTCTCGCATGACGTACGGTACGCGCAGTATCCGTGCCGACACGCTCGACCCTGATACTTGCTTTTGCAGCTTCGGAATCAACGCTTACCGAACAGTTCCCCCTGCCTTCCGGCACCAGTTCGTCTCCGAATGCCACCGGAAAACCAAGGTTCCGGTAAATTTCTTCCATGATCGGCCTGTGCCGGGATGGCACATAAACATTCCGCTGTTCGGGCTTACCGAGATGCAGATAATAAAGCAGGCAGGAGATGCGCTGGGGCTGGTCGCCTGAAAGCCCGAGAAAGTGCTCGTTCCGGGGAGCGATGCCAAGGTCGGCGCAGGCAAGCCTGGCCCCGAAATGCACATTCGATTTCTGGGTGTAGGGATGAATCGTCACGGCGTCGGCATATACTCCGGCAAGGCCGATGCGACGTGCTTCATGCAAGGCGGTCTCTTTCATCCGTTCGAGCAGCTTTCTGCCGCGATGTGCCGGATCGACGACTGCCTCGCCTCCCTCGGCAACCGGCCCATCCGCATTGCGCTCAAGTGCATAATGCCCGGCCACTCTCCCATCTTCAGCAAGAGCAACGAATGAAAGAACAGCTCCTTTTGCATTCAAAGCCTCTACCCGTTCCGGATAATAAACATCACTGTTGAAGTATGTCCCGCCGTAAGCCTTGTAAATCAATTGAGAAATCTCGACCCCCTCTCCCTTCCGCATGCGGCGGACAGTGTATTCCTGCGAAGGTGCCGCAGGAATATCCTTACCGGAAACCTTGAGCGCCTCTTCGCTTACCTCCATTGTAATGTCCCTGTTGTGAAGCCACTTGCTTATCCTTAGCGCCTTGCCTTCGGGACCATATCCTGTCCAGTGAATCTCATCGGCAATCTCCTTGCAGGAAATGCCGAAAAGCCGCGAGTCTTTATCAACACCCTGGTGCAAGGAGGTTTCCATTTCAGCGATATCCTGAGGCATACCGTAATCACGCACCGTGATCTCCAGCTTGCCATGCGATTCCTTGATTCCAACTGTTATCGAACCTTCCTCGCCGAAACCGTAAGCATGTTTGACAGCATCACTCACGCTCAGGACAACCAGCTCGGCAAGTCTTTCATGAAGGTTTTTTTCAAGGGATGATTGGGCAAAAGCATTGAAAACAAAGGAACGTACAACAGGAATGACGCGCTCATCATTACTGACCCGAAGCTCGAACTCTATAGGCACAGCCAACCCCACCTAAAAATGCTTTTCCTCAAATCCCATCAGTGTTTCCCACTCTCTCAATGTCATTTTACCAAGTTCCTTGAACCCCTTGGAAGGCACAGCATCTTTGGCCAGCACAATGTATGGGGCAACCGTCAGCGCAGTGCCGATCTGCCCCGGTTCCATGATGACATAGGCATAACTTATGTATGTACGTTCATAAAGAACCTTTTGATCCTTGCCGCATGCGGTGATGCTCCACACAACCGATTTACGATGCTTATCCAAAAAGTTTTCCAGACTGTCGGGATCGTCGTTTTCAAGCCACAAACCTGCATCCTCGATGAACAAACAGGCATCTCTTTCCCGGTTTTTCGCGATGGACACAGCTATATAGCACCAGACCCCAAACGACTCGTTTTTGGAAGGATCAGGCATCCCGGTTACAGGACGGTATGATGTAACGCTTTTGTTCGCACAGACTACATGCGCTCCCGGTGCAGGCGGAAAACGACGCGCGTTCACTGTTCCGAACAAGGCTTTGCCCGCTTTAAGCAAAGGTTCAGCGTCATATACCGGCAAAGAGGAGCCATCATATTGCTCCACCTTGAAAAGAGGCTTCTGCGTACCGTTTTGGATCGCGTCAGCGACTGCAAGATCATACCCCCAGATCCGACCGGCCAAGCCACAGAATGAAGAGGCTGTTTCCATATTGATCTGTCCGATATAGGCATCGTTTGCTTCTGCGCGATCATAGGCAACAATCCCGTCAAGCAAATCATCATCCGTTTTTTCTACCGTGCCCGTCGACACCTTGAGAACCGATACATACCCGGCCCCATCAGCGCCTGGATTTCCATACCCGTCACAATACCGTTTGAACGGGCCGACTGCCTTAGTATTGATTTCCTCTGCTGTTTCCGCCCCATTCACACAGGGCGAAAAAGACAAGAACATCAATGAAAAAAGATAGAGTATGAAACCTCGCACAAGACCCTCCTTTATTTTCGAGCATTTTAAAATACGTCCTCTTTTCCTGCCTGTTTCAAACAGCCATTCACGGGCAAGGATATCAGACATCCGAGCGGGATGAAAATGATCAATACAAGTAATATGAACAATTGGCATGAGCAACAAAAATGCATGTCGATAAGGCAAGGGGTTCCGGCAGAATCATTTGGGACCAGTTCATGCTTTTTCACAGAAGCTCTATTTCGAACATCTTCAGGTTGACCGCACCTTGAATGACGCAGATTAAATTATATTTGATCATGGCTATTCTGCGTGTAAAAGATATCACTCTTGAGTGCGTACAGGGTAACATCGTCGATCAGGCCGACATGGAGGCGATTGTCAATGCGTCGAACGCCCAACTCCTGCCGGGAGGCGGTGTTGCTGGAGCAATACATCGCGCCGCAGGGTCCGGACTGGAAAAAGAGTGCAGACCGCTTGCGCCAATCCAACCGGGCGACGCTGTTATTACAGGAGGGCATAACTTGCTCAACAAACATGTCATACACTGCCTCGGCCCTGTCTACGGAAAGGATGAACCTGCCGACGTCTTTCTTGCAGACTGTTACCGCAATGCGCTCAGGGTGGCCGAAGAACATAAAATCAGATCTGTTGCCTTCCCTGCCATTTCGACAGGCATATTCGGCTATCCCGTCGAAGAAGCAGCACAAATTGCACTGAAAACCGTAGTTGAGATACTACCGGGTTTATTCTCCGTCAATCATATACGCTTCGTGTTGTTCAGTAAAGCCGATCTCCGCCTTTATGAGCGATTACTTGGAGAAGCAAAAACAAAAAAACGAGCCTTGCTGATCGATCTCGACGGAGTGCTGTACGTCGGTGACAAGGCCATTCCCGGAGCTGCGGAAGCTGTTCAGTGGCTTGACAAGGAAACTATTCCCTATCTTTTCGTCA
>JAKSCY010000063.1 GCA_022360355.1 Chlorobiales bacterium | reverse complement strand
CCTGTTGAAAAACGGGTCAAGCCAAACGATCATATTCTGATCAACGAATTTCTGGTCAGAAAGGGCGAAGCATCAATTGCTTCCGAGATCATCAACTTTTTGTCGGATCACGAGAGCAAGCGGTTCCGTTCCGTGGAACTTGCCAAAATGCTTGGTTATGAGGAGTCGCGGCACCTTCCGGGATTCTGGTATGTATTGCACAAACTGCAGGAAGAGGGAGTTCTCGACAAGGATTCAAAACGCTGCTACGGACTTGCCGGACAGGAAATGCCTACGTATGAGGATGTTCTTGCCCAGACCAAGCAATTTCCCTGTCCTGACAAACAGCATTACAAGGTAGATCAGCTATACACAGGAGTCATTACGACACACCCTAACGGGTATGGTTTTGTCGAGGTCGAGGGTTATGACGACGATATTTTTATTAAAGCCGAATCTCTGTCGGATGCAATTCATGGCGATGAGATAGAGGTGCTGGTTACCAAGGTGCCCAAGACCTATCAGTCACAAATGACACCGCATCAGCGTTGTGAAGGTGTTGTTACGAGGGTAATCAATCGTGCACTGCATACGGTTGTTGGTACACTTGTTCGCAAGAACCGCAAATTTGTTCTTGTTCCCGACCTTAAAAAGATTCTTCCTGAAATCAACGTACGGATCAAGGATTCCGGTGGCGCTGCAGATGGTCAAAAGGTTGTCGCCGGGGATCTTGATTTCCAGAAAAACGGTACCATTCGCGCTGTTGTCCGCGAGATTCTTGGTGATGCAGGCTCATCAGAAGTCGAGGTAAGCGCCATAGCACGGAGCAAGGGAATCGATGAAACCTTCGATGAAGAACTGCTCAGGTATGTTGCGTCTGTCAGTGAGACGATTTCGGATTCCGATATTAAAGGCCGCCTTGATATCCGTGATAAAACTGTTTTCACAATCGACCCTGTCGATGCGAAAGACTTTGACGATGCGCTTTCTATTGAGCCTGTGTCAAAAGGTGTTTACAGGGTTGGCGTACATATCGCGGATGTATCGCATTATGTCAAGGAGGATTCACCTCTGGACAGGGAGGCACAGAAACGGGCCACTTCAGTGTATCTCGTGGATCGCGTTATTCCTATGCTTCCTGCAAGGCTTTCGGAGCAGATTTGCAGTTTGAATCCCGGTGTTGATCGCATGGCGTTTTCCGTTTTCTTCAAAATGAAAGCGAATGGTGAGGTAATGCAGCACGAGTTTGTGAAAACCGTGATCAACTCGAAAAGGCGCTTTACCTATGAAGATGTCCAGGATGTGCTCGACAACGGAAAAGGGAAATACTTCAAGGAACTGAACCTGCTCGACAAGATAAGCACCAGGCTGAGGGAGACAAGGTTTAGTGAGGGAGGGCTTGAGTTTGAAACAGAGGAAGTCCGTTTTAAACTCGGCAGTAAAGGTGAGCCGATTGAGGTGATTAAAAAAGAGCGTCTCGGCAGTCATCGCCTGATCGAGGAGTTTATGCTGCTTGCCAATCGTAAGGTTGCGGAGTATATCAGTACAAAGTTCACACTGAACAACAAACAGAGTCAGCCCTCCATATACAGGGTGCACGGTTCGCCCCAGGAAGAAAAGGTGGGCATCCTTGCAAATTTTGTCCGCAAGATCGGCTACAATCTCCAGCTTGATGGCAAAGGAAAGGGAGGTGTGCCTAAAGTCAGCTCGAAAGCTCTCCGTGGTCTGCTAAAACAGGTGCACGGCACCAATGTCGAGTTTCTGGTTAATGAACTTGTGCTACGCTCCATGGCAAAGGCCCAGTATACCAGCGCAAATGACGGACATTTCGGACTGGGCTTTGAGCATTACACTCATTTCACCTCCCCTATCAGGCGTTATCCCGACCTGGTTGTTCATCGTCTGCTGTTTGAATATGAATCATGCCGGAAACGCCGTAAAAAGATTCCTGCAAAACGCCTGACCGATATCTCTTCAACGATCGAGCAGGTCTGTCAGATTTCAAACGAGCGGGAGAAAAGCGCCATGGAGGCCGAACGCGAGTCTGTAAAGTTAAAGCAGGTCGAGTATATGGCTGCGCATGTCGGCAAAGTGTATTCAGGTATCATATCCGGGGCTACAGAGTTTGGCATT